>SDZP01000382.1 GCA_004144935.1 Caulobacteraceae bacterium
GCGGCTGGTCCGCAAGTTCGACCCCGTCGAGCGCGACTTCCGCAACCGCGCGCTCGGCCGGGCCGGGGAGGAGCTGGTGCTGCACGCCGAGCGCCGCCGGCTGGCAGACCACGGCGCCCACGCCCTCGCCGACGCCGTCCGCTGGGTCGCCGATCTCGACGGCGACGGCGCCGGCTACGACATCCTCTCCTTCGAGCCCGACGGCCGCCGCCGGCTGATAGAGGTCAAGACCACCACCGGCGTAGCCACCACCCCCTTCTTCCTGACCCGCAACGAAGAGGCCTTCGCCCGCGAGAAGACCGACGAATTCCGTCTCGCCCGCGTCTACGACTTCAGCCGCGGCCCCCGCATGTTCGAGCTGACCCCGCCGCTCGCCGACCACGTCGTCCTGGAGACCGAAACCTGGCGCGCCGGTTTCGCATCCCCGCGTTAGACGAAAGATTGATAATACACGCCCGGCGTGTTTCCCTTCCCCCTTCGGAGCAAACGGGGGAACTGCAAGATGGCCTATCCGGGATCACCGCTGCGCGTCGGCGTCAAGAAGAAGGCCGCCGTCGAGGAGCTGCAGGCGCGGCTGAAGGCGCTGGGCATGGATCACCAGATCGACGGCGGCATCGACGTCGACGGCGACTTCGGGCCCGACACCGACCTGGCCGTGCGCACCTTCCAGGCCCGCAGCGTCGACGACCAGGGCCAGCCGCTGGAGGTCGACGGCGTCGTCGGCCCGGCCACCTGGGCGGCCCTGTTCGGCCAGGCGCCCAGGGCCACGGCCCCGGCCACCAACAGCCTGCTGGCCAAGGCCGTCGCCGTGGCCCTGGCCGAGGTCGGTGTCATGGAGGTTCCGCTGGGCAGCAACCGCGGCCCCCGCGTCGACCAGTATCTGAAGCGGGCCGGGGTCAATCCGGCCGGCGGCAGTTTCGCCTGGTGCGCCGCCTTCTCCTACTTCGTCTTCGACGAGGCGGCGGCGGCGATCGGCAAGCCCAACCCGGTGCCGAAGACCGCCGGCGTGCACGAGATGTGGCGGCGGGCCGGCGGCGCCCGGCTGCAGCGCTTCACCCCCGCCCAGGCCCGGGCCAATCCCGAACTGGTCCAGCCCGGACAGCTGTTCTTCCTCGACCACGGCGGCGGGCTTGGCCACATGGGCCTCGTGGTCGGCGTCGACGGCGTGCGGCTGACCACGGTGGAGGGCAACACCACCGACATCAGCGGCTCGCGCGAAGGCATCGGCGTCTTCAAGCGCATGGCCCGCAAGGTCGCCCAGATCAACCTCGGCTTCTGCGATCCGTCGCGCACGGTTTGACCGCCCCGTTCCTTCTCCCCCTGGGGGAGAAGGTGTCGGCGGAGCCGACGGATGAGGGGTCGCACCGGCCTGTCAGGCAAAGGCGACCCCCTCATCTTGAAAGATCGGTGCGACCCCTCATCCGACCCCTTCGGGGCCACCTTCTCCCCCAAGGGGAGAAGGGCTCCTACGCCTTCACGGCGTACCGCCCATCCCCCGACTGCCAGAAGATGAACGCGAACGCGTCGGCGTACTCCTCGTCCGCCTGCTGCCGTGTCGAGCCGATCCCGTGGCCGGCCTCGAACTCCACCCGCAGCAGCACCGGCTTGCCGGACGATGACGCCGCCCGCACCCGCTCGCTGAACTTGGCCCCCTGCCAGGCCGGCACCCGGGGGTCGGTCATCCCCGCCGTCGCCAGCACGGCCGGGTAGGCCGTCCCGTCCTTGATCCGGTAGTAGCCGTCCATCCCGACCAGGGCCTTGAACCCCGCCTCGGTGTTCGGATCGCCGAACTCGTCGAAGTTGGCCGGCCCGCCCGGGGTGAAGCTCATGCGGTAGGTGTTGGAGCTGCCGACCCGGTTGTAGACCACGGCCCACAGGTCCGGCCGCTCGGTCAGGCAGTTGGTGGCCAGGATGCCGCCGGCCGAGGTGCCCTCGACCGAGATCTTGCCGGGCCGGGTCCAGCCCTCCTTGATCATGTGCTCGGCCGCGTCGATGGCGTCGCGCCAGGTGTTGGCCTTGGTCGCCTTCTGGCCGGCCAGGTGCCAGGCCCGCCCGTACTCGCCGCCGCCGCGCACATGGGCGGTGACCAGGATGCCGCCCTGCTCGACGAAGGGCAGCAGCCGCGGGCTGAAATAGGGATCGGCGCTCTGGCCGTAGGAGCCGTAGGCGTCGATCAGCACGACGTTGTCGCCGCTCTTTTTGGCGTCCGGCCGATGCACCACGGTCAGCGGGATCTTCGTCCCGTCGCGGGCGGTGGCGAACATCCGCGTCTGGCGGAAGCCCGACAGGTCGTAGGGGGGCGGGGTGGTCAGCCGGGAGTCCACCGCCTTGCCGTCCTTCACCCGGTAGATCGAGGCCGGGGTGATGTAGTTCTCGCTGGAGGCGTACAGCCCCTCGTGCGCCGGATCGGCGAACAGCACCGACACCGTTCCCTCCAGCGGCAGGGCGATCTCGGTGATCCTGCCGTCCCGTCCCAGCCGCCGCAGCCGTCCGATGCCGCCGTCCATGTCGGTGATGTAGAGACCGTCCCTGGCCAAGCCGATGCCCTGCAGCACCCGGTCGCTCTCGGCCACCGCCACGCTGGCGGTCTTCAGGTCCGGCGCCCTGGCGCTGGTCTTCAGCACCTTGTAGCGCGGGGCGTCCTTGAAGGTGTGCACATAGAGGTCGTCGCCGTCGACGGCGACGTTCAGCACCTGGTCCTCCGCCTCGCAGACCAGCCGCCACCTGGCCTTGCCGGCGATGACGTCGGCGGTCGGGGCGATCCAGATGCGGGTCTCGGGGGCGACGCCCGGGATCAGGATGCCCAGCGTCCAGGTCGACCCGGCGGTGACGCCGATGACCGGAAACTCGCTGTCCCTGACCACCACATTGTCGTGCAGGCCCTGGCCGAAGACCGGCACATCGTCCTTCGGGTCGGTCCCCAGTCTATGCAGCAGGGTGCGGCTGCGCAGGAAGTACTGCGGGTCGGTCGGCGGCAGCCCCTCCTTGCCCAGCTGGTTGTAGAAGAAGCCCGAGCCGTCGGGCAGCAACTGCGGGCCGGCGTACTGGGCGCGCGGGATGCGCTCGGGCAGGACCTTGCCGGTGGCGGTCTCCATCACATGGATGACGCTGTCCTCGCTGCCGGCCTTGCTGATCCCGTAGACCAGGTGCTTGCCGTCGTCGGACGCCTTCCACCAGTCGAGCGAGATGTGGACGCCGTCCTGCTTTTCGATGTTGGGGTCGATGAGCACGCGCGGCGCGCCGGCCATCCCCTCGCGCACCACCAGCCGATAGCTGTTGGCTCCCGCCGGCCGCTCGTAGAGGA
>SDZP01000383.1 GCA_004144935.1 Caulobacteraceae bacterium
GCATGTGGCCACGCATCCGGACCTCAAGGCCATCTCGGTGATCAGCCGGTCGTTGGAGATGGCCTTGAGGTCCGGATGCGTGGCCACATGCCGGCCGTCGCGCAGGACGGTGACGCTGTCGCAGAGGTCGAAGACCTCCTCCATCCGGTGGCTGACATAGATGATCGCCCGGCCCTGCGCCTTGAGGTCACGGATGATCCGCATGAGGATTTCCGTCTCGCGGGCGCTCAGGCTGCTGGTCGGTTCGTCGAAGGCGATGATCCGCGCATCCCGCAGCAGCGCCTTGCCGACCTCGACCATCTGCCGCCGGCCGATGGAGAGGTCCTTGACCCTGGTGTCGGGGTGGATGGCCTCGCCCAGTTGCTCGAGCACCGCCGCCGCCCGGCGGCGCATGGTCCGGGCGTCGAGGAAGGGGCCGCGAGTCGGATAGGTCCCCAGCAGCAGGTTCTCGGCGACGGTCATCTCCGGCGCCAGATGCAGTTCCTGGTGGATGATGGCGACGCCCGCCGCCGCCGGATCGGCCGGGCCGTGGAAGACCACCGGCTGGCCGGCGACCCGGATGGAGCCGCTATCGGGCCGGTACTCGCCGGCCAGCACCTTCAGCAGGGTTGACTTGCCGGCCCCGTTTTCCCCCATCAGGGCGCGGATCTCGCCGCCGGCCACCGACAGGCTGACCCCGTCCAGGGCCACCACGCCGGGAAAGCCCTTGCCGATCCGCTCCAGCTCGAGGAGCGGCCCGGTCACGCGCCCTCGGCCGCCTTCAGGGCCTTCCAGTTGGCCCGGTTCATGACCTGGCCGGAGGTGAAGGTCAGCGGGGCCGGCGCCGTGTCGTCCTTGATCCAGCGGTACATGGCCTCGGCCGTCTCATAGCCGTGGCGCCGGGGGCTGAGCAGGATGGTGGCGAAGAAGCCGGTGGCCTCGGCCTTGGAGAACTCCGCCTCGGCCGTGCCCGAGCCGCCGATGCCGCAGCCGATGACGTCGGCGGCCTTCAGGCCCAGCCCCTCTGCGGCGCGAACCCCGCCCAGCACCGTCTCGTCGTTCATGCCGACGATGGCCCAGCGGCGCACGGCCGACTGACGGGTCAGCACCGGATTGGCGGCATTGAAGCCGCCCTCGGTGTCGCTGGTTCGTTGCGGGGCGTCGAAGACGTTGGCGGCGGGCAGGCCGGCGGCGATCAGGGCCGCGCGGGCCCCGACGGTGCGTTCCTTGGCTGTTTGCAGGCTGTCGAAGCTGATCCGCAAAAGGCCGACGTCCTTCAGGTGCCAACCGCGCGCCTTGGCCTCGGCGGCGATGGTCTGGCCGGCCAGGGTCCCGATGTCGCCGGCCGAGATTCCAACATGGGGTATGGCGGCGATCGGCTGGCCGTCCGAGCCGATGAGCCGGTCGTCGACCGACATCAGCTTCAGATCGTTGGCCGCCGCCCGCTGCTTGATGGCGGCGCCCAGCTTGGGATCGGGCGCGCAGATGACGAAGCCGCCGGCCCCCTTGGCGGCCAGGTTGTCGATGGCGGCCAGCACCTTGTCGCCGTCGGTGGCGCCGATGCGGATGAGTTCGAAGCCGTTCTTGTCGGCCGCCTGCTGGGCGAACTTCCACTCGTTCTGGAACCAGGGTTCCTCGGGCTGTTTGACGATGAAGCCGACCTTCACCCGGCTGTCGGACCTGGCGCAGCCGGCGGCGACGGCGAGGCCCACCCCCGTCAGCAAGGTCAGGAACTGTTTCCTGGAAATCGTCATCCCAAGTCCTCCCGCGGCGCCTGTTCCGGCGCCTGCCTCGATCTGCCGTATGATAGGGCTTTCGACAGGTCAACGCTTTTATCATATAAATTGATTTGCTATGCATCGATGGCGGACCGGCGACAAAGCGCGGCCGCTGTCGGGAGGTTTTGGGTGTCAGCATCGATGACCGGGCGCGCGGTCTACCCCAGCCTGTCGGGCCTTCCCGTCTTCATCACCGGCGGCGCCAGCGGCATCGGCGCGGCCCTGGTCGAGGCTTTCGTCGCCCAGGGCGCCAAGGTCGCGTTCGTCGACATCGACGCCACCCGGGGCGAGGCGCTGGCTCAGGCCCTGACGGCCGAGAGCCGGCCCGCGCCGCTGTTCATCGCCTGCGACCTGCGCGACGTCGCCGCCCTGCACGCCGCCATCGCGGCGGCCGGCGCAGCGCATGGCAATCTGGCCGTGCTGGTCAACAACGCCGCCGACGACACCCGCCACCGGCTCGACGACCTTACCCCCGACTATTGGGACGACCGGATCGCCGTGAACCTGCGGCCCATGGCCTTCGCGGCCCAGGCGGCGGCGCGGCAGATGCGCCGGCGCGGCGGCGGCAGCATCATCAACTTCGGCTCGATCAGCTGGAAGACCGGGGTCGGCGGCATGGTCGGCTACACCACCGCCAAGGCCGCCGTGCACGGCATGACCCGCAGCCTGGCGCGAGAGCTCGGCCCCGACATGATCCGGGTCAACACCTTGAGCCCCGGCTGGGTGATGACCGAGCGCCAGCGCACCCTTTGGCTCGACGCCGAGGGGGAGGCGGAAATGGACCGCTCCCAGTGCCTTCCCGTCCGGCTGGACCCGATCGACATCGCCGCTATGACCCTGTTCCTGGCCGCCGAGGATTCCCGCTACTGCACGGCCCAGGACTTCACCGTCGACGCGGGCTGGGCATGAGCGGCGCGCCCCTGATCGGCGTCGACTGGGGGACCAGCAACCTGCGCGCCTGCCTGTTCGGGGCGGATGGGGCGGTACTGGAAAGGCGCGGCAGCGACCAGGGCATCCAGCGGATCGAGACCAGCGGTCATGAGGCGGTGCTGTCCGATCTGGTCGACGGCTGGCTGCCCGCCGGCGAGCGGCCCCGGATTCTGATGTGCGGCATGATCGGCAGCCGCCAGGGCTGGCGCGAGGCGCCCTATGCCCTCTGCCCGGCCGGGCTGGCCGAGATCGCCGCCGCCCTGATCCGCGTGGAGACCGACTGGGCCGACGTCTGGATCGCGCCCGGGCTTTCGATCCTCGCCGCCGACAACCGCGCCGACGTCATGCGCGGGGAGGAGACGCAGATTCTCGGGCTGGCCCCGGAGAGCGGCGAGGCTCTGGTCATCGCCCCCGGCACCCACAGCAAATGGGCCGAGGTGAACGCCGGCCGGGTGAGCCGCTTCCGCACCTATCTGACCGGCGAACTCTATGAGCTTCTCAGCCGCCACTCTATCCTGGCCCGGCTGATGGAGGGCGACGCCCCCGACGGCGCCTGCTTCGCGCTCGGCGCCGAGCGCGAAGCAGGCGCCGTCGGGGGCGTCGCCCTC
>SDZP01000384.1 GCA_004144935.1 Caulobacteraceae bacterium
TCCCGTGGTTCCGCTGCCAGGCCCCGGCCTGATAGTCCCAGAAGGTATAGCCGCCGTCCCGGCCGTCCATTTGCATGTAGGCGTCGGTGAAGCCAAGGTTCTTCAGGGCCCGGAAGGCGCCCCGGCTTTCCGGCTGGAACAGGGCGTCGCCCAGCCAGCCCTCCGGCTTGTCGGCGTCGCCCGGCTCGGGGATGACGTTGTAGTCGCCGCAGATAACCAGCGGCTCCTCGAGCGCCAGCAGCTTGCGGGCGTGGAGATGCAGGGCCTGCATCCAGCGCAGCTTGTAGTCGAACTTCTCGGTCCCGACCGGATTGCCGTTGGGCAGGTAGATTCCGGCTACCCGCACCGGCGTCGGGCCGGACACCACCGCCTCGATATACCGGGCATGATCGTCCGCTTCGCCGGTCAGGCCGATAATCTCAGGCAGCCCCTTGCGGACGTCCTCGAAGGGCGTCTTCGACAGCATGGCCACGCCGTTGTAGGTCTTCTGGCCGTGGACCTCGACATTGTAGCCGAGCCGCTCGAAGTCCTCCCGGGGAAACTTCTCGTCGATGCACTTGATCTCCTGCAGGCAGGCGACGTCGGGCTGGGCGGTTTCGAACCACTTCAACACCGTCGGCAGGCGAGCATTGACCGAGTTCACATTCCAGGTGGCGATACGCATTGACGGCTCCGGTACGGGCCTGAAAGGCTAGGGCCCATGACCAGGGGGCTCAAGGGGCGAGATCGACGCGACAAGCGGCAGCGAGCGATTCTGCTCGGCCTGCTGACCGTCGGATGGTTGGCGACCCTGCCATTCGGGGCGGTCGGGGCGTTGTTTTCGCCGCTGGTCTTCGACCACCGGCCCAATCTGTTGAACCCGATGGCCTGGATCGCCTTCCTGCTGATGATCGCCTTCTGGATCGTCTGCATCATCGCTCCCTTCGTCGCCTGGGTGACCTGGAACCGGAATCAGGAGCGCTACGCCTGGCTGGCCATCGCCGTGCCGGCGGTGTGGCTGACGGCGCTGGTGGTGGCGCTTCAGTTCGTCCCGGGGTGAGCCTTGATGAAGCCGGCGACGGCCGGGACGACCGCGGGGGCGAGCGGCAGGTCGGGATTGGCGTAGGTGGCGATATTGGCGGCCCGCTCGGCGGGCGCGGCCTTCAGCAGGTGATTGACCCCGTCCAGAACCGTCAGCGTCGCCTTCGGCTGGGCTGACTTCAGCAGATTGGCGTCGGCGAGGCTGACCTGGATATCGGTGGAGCCCTGCAGGATCAGCACAGGCCCCCGGTAGGCTGCCGCCAGCAGGGCCGGATCCTTGGCCATGGCGTTGATCAGGAAGTCCTGCACCGAGGGGTGGAACAGCGGCAGCAGCGCCGGGTGCATGCCCGCCGTATCGGCGTGCCGCCCGCCCTCCAGCGCGTCGATGGCCGGCAGGGCCTGCGGCAGGATGGGAGCATTGGCGGGGTTGGCCTGAAGCTGTTCGCGCAGGATGGTCCCCAGCTTGCGGCCGCCGCCCGACAACAGGATCAGGCCGCAGACGCCGTCCGGCTTCTGGGCGGCGACGAGGGCGACCAGCGAGCCTTCGCTGTGGCCCGCCAGCCAGGCGCAGGGCGCCCCGGTCTCAGCCCGGGCCTTGGCCGCCCAGGCGCGGGCGTCAACCGCCAGATCGTCGATCAGCACCCTGTTGGGGTCGGCGGCGGCCGCCTTGCTGGCGAACATGCCCCGCTTGTCGACGCGCAGGGAGGCGATCCCCTCGGCGGCCAGGCCTTCGGCGAGCAGCCGATAGGTCGCGCCCCTGACCCCCAGCGGGTTGTTGCCGTCGCGGTCGGTCGGACCGGACCCGGCGAGGATGACGACCACCGGCGGAGCCTTGACGCCGGCCGGCCGGAGCAGGGTTCCCTTCAGCGGACCGGCGATCTCGACCTCGGTCGAGACGGGATCGGCGGCCTGCGCGGCGCAGGGGAGGGCGATCGCCGCGATCAGGGCGGTCAGGAGCTGCTGTTTCAACGGACGGTCCTCTTGAAGGCGGGATCAGACGGCGCGGCGGTCGGGGTCGGCGCGCCAGACGCGCCAGCTTTCGACGACGACATACACCGCGATCAACAGCACAGCCGCGGTGACGCCGCCCATGGCGACCTGCGGCGGCAGGAGCAGGCTGACCGGCAGGCCGATCAGGCCGCCCCAGAAGAACAGCCGTCCGGCCAAGCGGTTGGAGCGGTCCCAGGACAGGCGGCTGTTCAGGCTCCAGGGCGTTCGTACGCCGACCAGGGCGTTGGGCGGCACCTTGCCAAGCACGGCGCCGGCGATGGCCAGGATCAGGCAGAGGAAGGCTCCGCCCATCCGCCCGGCCTGCTCCGGCGCGAACGATGGCGTAGCCAGGATGAACGGCAGGAGGGCGACCGCGCCGGTGGCGGCCAGGATGATTCCCATGCCGATGGTCAGGCCGCGCCGGCGGGCCGCGTCCGGCTGGCTGGTGCGCAGGCTGAAGGCCATGGCGCCGGCGCAGGCCGCGGTGATAGCGGCGATGACCAGAATGACCCCGGCCGCTTCGATTCGATCGCTCCAGCGGTCCGGCGCGCCGGTGATGTCGAAGTGCATCGCCACCGGGCCGGTGCTTCCGAACCGCGCCGTACAGACGGCCAGGCCCAACTGGGCCAGGACGACGACGCCGGCGGCGGCTTCCATGCGGGTTGGCTTGAAGGTCATCTGGCGGCCTCCTTCAGCGCAGGGACGGGCGCTTCGCCCGTCCTCATCAGATCCATGAGGAAGCTGATGGCCTCCTCCACGGCGGAGATGTTCAATCGGTAGATGACTGACGAGCCCTCGCGCTCGGACTCGACGAGCCCAGCCTCGCGCAGGGAGGTCAGGTGGCCGGTGATGGTTGGCCAGGCCATATCGAAAGACCCGGCGATATCGCCGGATGATTTCGGGCCGGAGCGCAGCATCTCGATGATCTGGCGGCGTGCCGGGTGCGACAGAGCTTTGAACAGCATGTTCATAGGGAAAAGGCTAATTATGGAACTGGCTAATTGCAAGTTCGAATTAGGACTCTTCCTAATTCCTCATCTTCAGCGACGGACGGCCGCGTGGGCGTTGGTCAGCCTGGCTCGTATGTCGAAGACAGTCCGCGGCTTCCCGCCTCAGAGCGAGAAGCTGACTCCGCAGCCGCAGCTGCTCTTGGCATTGGGATTGCGCACCCGGAATTCCGCCCCGGCCAGTTCATCAACGAAATCGATCTCCGAACCCTTCAGCAGGCCCAGCGAGATGTCATCGACCAGCGCCACGGCCCCGTCGCGTTCGATCTGCAGGGGGCGGCGGCGGATTCGCTGAGGGTGACGGGGGTGGCGGTCATGCTGTGGAAAACTTCCTTCTACCCCTATATGTGCAACCCCGCGCCCGCTGGAAAGGGGCGCATGTTCGAAGGCATGAGATGACCGGCAGCTACACCGTCTTCCGTTCGCCCTATTCGGAAGTCCCCAAGGCGTCGCGCGGGCGGTTGTTTCCCGAGGCCGAGAGCCGCACCCGCAATCCCTTCGCCCGTGACCGCGACCGCATCATCCACTCGACCGCCTTCCGCCGCCTGAAGGAGAAGACCCAGGTCTTCGTCGCCCACGAGGGCGATCACTACCGCACCCGCCTGACCCATTCGCTCGAAGTGGCCCAGATCGCCCGGAGCCTGGCCGGCGCGCTGGGCCTGGACGCCGATCTCGCCGAGACCATCGCCCTCGCCCATGATCTGGGCCACCCGCCGTTCGGCCATGCCGGCGAAGACGCCCTGGACGAGAGCATGCGGCCCTGGGGCGGCTTCGACCACAATGTCCAGACGTTCCGGGTGGTCACCGAACTGGAGCACCGCTACCCCGACTTCCTCGGCATCAACCTGACCTGGGAGACGCTGGAAGGCGTCATCAAGCACAACGGCCCGGTCACGGACAAACTGACCCGGCCCAGCTGGGCGGCGGTGACGCGGTTCAACGAGAAGATGGACCTCGAACTGGGCGGCTGGGCTTCGGCTGAGGCCCAGGTCGCCGCCTTGGCCGATGACATCGCCTACAACAACCATGACGTGGACGACGGTCTGCAGGCCGAACTCTTCCGCCTTGAGGAACTGCTGGAGGTGCCGTTGATCGGCCCCATCCTGCAGGGGGTGCGCAGCGAGCGGCCCGACCTCGACGACCGCATCACCCGCCTGGAGGCCGTGCGCCGGATGATCGGGGCCATGGTCGACGACGTCATGGGCGAGACCCTCAAGCGCGCCGCCATCACCGGCGTCGCCAGCCCGTCGGACGTGCGCCGCCTCGACCAGGCGCTGGTCGCCTTCTCGCCGGACATGCTGGAGGACCTGGCCCGCCTGCGGGAATTCCTGTTCGAGCGCATGTACCGCCACTGGAAGGTGAACCGCACACGCAGCCAGGCGCGCCGCATTCTGGCCGAGATGTTTTCGTTGTTCATGGCCGAGCCTGAGGTGCTGCCCACCGAGTGGTTCGTGAAGTCGCAGAACCGCGACGAGGCCGGCCGGGCCCGGGTGGTGTGCGACTACATCGCCGGCATGACCGACCGATACGCCATCGAGGAGCATCGCCGGCTGTTTCAGCTGGAAACCTGGACCTGAGGGGTCTGGTTTCTGGTCACGGGGGCGGTGCGATTCGATAGACTGGCGGGACGTCCGGAGCGATTCGCTCCACCCCCGCGCATGCTCATTCGAGCGGAGCCCTGATGTCCGACTACAACCGCGGCGCCTACACCCCGCCCAGCCATGACGCCCCGCTGGCCTTTGACGCTCGCCGGCCGGTGCGCGGCGGCTCGCCGGCGCCGGTCACCTTGATCATCAGCGCCTTGGTTCTGGTCGTGCTGATCGCCGGGGCCTGGTTCATCTATCGCGACGGTTTCCGCGGGGCGGGCGACGCGCCGAAGAC
>SDZP01000385.1 GCA_004144935.1 Caulobacteraceae bacterium
TCGATGACGTCGGCCATGCCGCGGCGGTCGACCGTCTTGGTGGTCGTCTCGTTGGGGACCTGCTGGTTGCGGTCCAGCAGGTTCTGCAGGATCCCCAGATAGGTGTCGAGGAAGGCCTGGTCGCCGGCCCCGCCGCCCGGCTGGTAGATCGCCGGCAGGAACTGGATATAGCGGATGGGGGGATCGGCCATGCTCAGATCCCCGGATAGGGCAGCAGGGTGTCGATCCCGAGCCGCGCATGCACCCCGACCTGAAGGGTCCAGGTGTCGCTGCTGGCGGTGATCGTCGCCGTCCAGATGCGCGGCAACCCGAGCTCATAGCCCGGGCCCAGAAGGCTTGTGACCCCGACCGTGCTCTCACCGACGGTGTAGCCGAAGAGCGTCTGGGCGTTCACATGGATCGGCTGGCTGTGGTCGATGCCGGGAACCTGGGCCACGACGCTCAGCACATCGTCGTTGGTCAGGCCGCGGCCATAGGGCCAGCCGGTCCCGTCCGCGCCGCCGGTTGTCGGCGAGACGAAGGCGACGACGGCGTTGAACACTGCGTTCAGCACGGCCGCCGGATCGGCCTGGGGAAGGACCGCCAGGTGAATGTCCAGGGTCACCGGGTTGTAGGTCGGCGGCGCCACCGTCACCGGCGTGCCCAGCAACCGGCGCGGGTTGAGGTATTGGGCGACCGCCGGACACAGGGTCTGGTAATCAAAGCTGACGTTGAGCAGCGTGCCGCTCTGGATGGTGGCGCTGAGGACCTGCAGGGCCGGTCCGTCGCCCTTCGCCGGCTGCACCGAGACACTGTAGCCGATCGGATACATGGTGATCGGGAGCACCTCCATGGCCGGCTGCCGCGCCCGCGCCACGACCCGTTCGATCACATAGCGCTGGTAGGTGGTGGGGTCGGCGGTCACCTGCCGGGTCAGCAAGATGAAGTCGTCTTCGCTCACCGCGCGGTACGGCGTGGCCCAGAAGGCGATGGCGTTCTGGCGCAGGGTGGTCAGGTCAAGCGGGGCGCCGTTCTGGATGGCCAACAGGTACTGCGCCAGCTTCAGGCGCGGCGGATCCAGTGGCGTCGGGTCATCGCCCAGGTAGAGGGTGTTACCCTGCGCATTCTTCAGGACCTCGGACTCCAGGTCTTCCACCAGGGTCTCCAGCGCCTCGGCGGCCGCTCCGACCAGCCAGTAGGCGAAGTTCAGGTAGAGGACGTTGGGGACCGTATCGATCCGGTAGAGGGTGATGTCGCCGAGCCAGGCGAGCAGTTGCAGCAGCGTCGTGCCGGGGTCGGAGAAGTTGTAGTCGGTCCAGTTGTCGCTGTAGCGCGGGATCGAGGCCGTCAGCTCCTTGACGAGGGCGGCATAGTCCTTCTGGCTCAGGACCGGCAGATCGAGGCGGTCAGGCATGCAGGAACACCACGCTGAGCGGCCCCGGCTGTGGCAGCTGGTTGGCGGCGAGGTCGATGGCGGTCAGGTCCTCGCCGAGGCTGACCCCGTCGACGAAGGCGACCCCCGCCACCTGTCCGGCCATCTCCGCCACCGAGGCCGCCGTCACCCGTGAGCCGAACCGCCAGCCCTGGCCGTCCGGCCCGCCGGTCAACGGATTGAGGAACAGGGCGTAGGCGCTCGTCAGCGCCTTGCGAACCGCCGGCTGGGTGGAGCCCGGCTTGAGGGCGACGGTGATGCTGGCCGCGATGGCCGGATAGTCGGGCCCGGCGACGACGATGTACGGGCTGAGCAGCGGCAGGGCCCGCTTGCGGATGACGGCTTCGACGCGGCTGGTCAGATCGAAGCCCGGAGTCGGGGTCTGGCCGGCGTTGCGCGGCAGGATGCTCAGGCGGACCGTCCCGCTGTCGGTGTCCTCGCAGACGGCGCGGATCACGTCCTGCGAGGCTTCCAGCGCCACGTTGGCGAAGTCCGACAGGGTCACCGCCAGCCCCTGGCTGCGCACCTGGGCGGGCGCGCGCCGGGGCAGTTCGTCCGGCGCATCGGCCGCCACCCCGCCAACCGCGTCCATGACGTTGCGCAGCGGCCCCAGGCCGGGGATGGCCTTCTTCAGGGTGTCCAGCGTGCCGGCCGGAACGTTGCCGTCCGGCCCGCCGCCGCTGCGATAGCGGAAGGCCTGGATATTGCGCTTGCCCTGCGGCGGGATCTGGCCGCGCACCCCGTCCCCGAAGGCGATCTGGCCGGTGCTGTGGTCCAGCAGGTAGTGACGGCTGGCGGGGGTGGAGAAGTCGAAGTTCGACACCTCCTTCCAGGGCACCCAGGCTTCGGTCAGATCGCTGCCCCCGGTGGCGTCGGCAGCCTGAAGAGACTGGTCGAGGGCGGCCTTCAGATCGCTGTCGTCGGCCGAGAACGTCGCCGGCAACGGCTCCAGAACCTTCACGGACGGGCCCGCCAGAATGGACTTCTGCGGGAACTGAAAGGTCTGGTCGGGGGCGCCGGTGCTGCCGCCCAGGATGACGTCGCTCTGGCTCACCGCATTCACCGCCGGGGCGACGTTGAGGTAGATGCCGGACAGGATCGGGTTCGGGCTCTTGAGCGATGGCTCCTGAAGCCGCAACCAGCGCCGGGTCTGGCCCAGCAGCAAGGCCGGCGGGAACACGGTCGGGGCCTGGAAGATGGCCACCCCGTCACGGCTGGAGCGGCTGCCGGTCCGGATCGGGGTCAGGGTCTTCCAGCCGTCCGGCGACAGGTAGTCCACGCCGACCAGATCGACGGCCCGGCCGCCCTCGTCGGCCAGCACGGCCGGCAGGGCTCCCGGCTCGCTGGCGGGGGCGAAGAACAGGGTCATCGGCCCGTCGGCGACCTCGCTCTCATAGGCCTCGCAATCCAGGCCCAGGTAGAAGGTCGGGACCTCTTCGGCCGGCGGGGCGAACGGCCGGCCATCCACGGGGACGTCGAGGACGCCGTACTCGAACCCGTTGAGGGTCGTCATCTGCTGGGGTCGAACCACCTGCGTGCAGCCGATGGCCAGGGCCTGGATGAAGGGCGGGGTCCAGGTCGCCGCCTGGTAGGCATAGCCGAAGTTGTAGCCTTGCTGGGTCAGGGCGGCGATGGCGGCCGCCTGGTCGGTGACGTAGGGGGCCAGCACGTCCTCGACCACCTGGGTGGCGCTCTCGGTGACAACCATGCCGGCCGGCGCGCCATAGCCGCCGGCGGCGATGCGGGCGCGGATCCAGTAGTTCTTCTTGTTGTTGACCGCCGTCTCCTCGATCTGCGGGCAGGTGAAGCTGACTACCCCGGATCGGCTGAAATTGTCCGTGCCGTCGATGACGCTGAGCGCGCTCCATGCCTC
>SDZP01000053.1 GCA_004144935.1 Caulobacteraceae bacterium
GCAGGGGACGGGAGCCGGCTCGTCGGCGCGGCGCCCCGCCGGTGGGAGCCGCGAGGGCGACGTCCGCCTGGACGGTGGTCACGAGTCCTTCTCCTCACGGAGCAGACGGAACTGCAGCAGGACGAAGAACAGCATGATCACCGTCAGCAGCACGACCTGCGCGGCGCCGAGGTTGCGGCTGCCGAACGCGTACGAGGTCCGGTAGGCCTCGAACATCAGCAGGGTGGTGCTGCTCTGGGGCCCGCCGCCGGTGAGCAGCTGGACCGGCACGAAGAGCACGAAGTTGGCGACGGTGTCGGCGACCAGGACGAACAGCAGCGGGCGTCGCAGCATCGGGATCGTGATGTGGAAGAAGGTCGTCTCCCAGCCTCGCCAGAAGCCGCCCGGATCCAGGGCGACGCAGTGGCGACCGACGCCGCGACGGGACAGCTCCAGCACCAGGCGGGCGCCCACGGAGCTGCCGACCAGGTCGACCGCGCCCAGCTGCTCGGCCTCGATGAAGGCCGTCAGGGCGTCCGCGAAGGCGGCGATGGTCTGGCGTCCCGCAACCGGCGGCGACCGGCCATGCCCCGGCAGGTCGATCAGGATCAGCTCCCGCGACTGGCTGAGCGGGGCCGAGATCGTGTCCCACGACCGCAGGCTGCCCCCCAGGCCATGGACCAGAAGCAGGGGCGGACCCCTGCCTGTGCGCTCGAAGTGCAGGGTCATGCCGATACCACGATGGATGCCGCCGGAGGGTCAGCGGGGTCGGCAGGTTAAAGCCACCGGCGGCGCCATCGGTTGCACGGCTCCGCCGCCGGCAGGTTTGCGCGCCGGGCCGGGATGCTCCTCGCCAAAGGGGCGACACCCTGCTGACATTCCATGTCAGGATGCCTCACCCGCCCGCCGAGAATGCCCAGTGTCCCGCGCCCAACGCCTGCTCGACCTCATCCAGCTCCTCCGCCGCCACCGCCGCCCGGTGGCCGGCGCCCTGCTGGCCGAAGACCTCGGCGTCTCCCTGCGCACCCTCTACCGCGACATCGAGACCCTGAAGGCCCAGGGCGCCCACATCGAGGGCGAGGCCGGGGTCGGCTTCATGCTGCGCTCCGGCTTCCTGCTGCCGCCGCTGATGTTCTCCGAGGAGGAGATCGAGGCGCTGGTGCTGGGCTCGCGCTGGGTGTCGCAGCGGGCCGACGGGTCCCTGGGCCTGGCGGCGGCCAATGTGCTGGCCAAGGTCGGGGCGGTGCTGCCGCCGGATCTGAAGGCCGGCATCGAGTCCTCGGGGCTGCTGATCGGTCCGGGCGAAGCCATCGCCGCCGGCGGGGCCGAGCTGGCCGCCATCCGCCAGGCCATCCGCGGCGAGCGCCGCATGCGGATCGCCTATGGCGACGAGGCGGGCCGGGTCACCCGCCGCACCGTCTGGCCCTTCGTGCTGGCCTTCTACGACCGGGTGCGGGTGGTCGCCGCCTGGTGCGAGCTGCGCCAGGGCTACCGCCATTTCCGGGCCGACCGCATCACGGTGCTGGAGGTCACGGCCCAGCGCTATCCCCGCCGCCGCGCCGCCCTGCTCAAGGAATGGCGGGCCCTGCGCGACATCCCCGAGCAATGACTCCTGACAAAAACTGACAGCAGGGTCCTCTACGCCTGTCTCCGCCGCCGCCCGATCCCGGGCCGCGCCCCTTGAAGGAGACCTCGATGCCCGCTTTCAGCTTCCTGCTGCTGCATGTCGCCGACCACGCCGCCAGCGCCCGCTTCTACAACCGCCTGCTCGGCCTCCCCATCCTCGAGCAGAAGGACGGCTTTTCCACGCTGCCCCTGCGCGATGGCGTCATGCTCGGCCTCTGGGAGCGCCGGACGGTGGAGCCGGCCAGTTCCGGCCAGACCGGGGCCAGCGAGGTCGCCCTCAGCGTGGCCGGCGCCGCCGCCGTCGAGGCCCTGCACGCCGACTGGTCAGCCCAGGGCCTGCCCATCCTGCAGGCCCTGACCTTGATGAGCTTCGGGACCACCTTCGTCGCCGAAGACCCCGACGGCCACCGCCTCCGCGTCTTCGCCCCGCCTGGCGCCTGAGGACTGTTCCGGGCGGCTGCCTTGGCGCCGCCCGGGCCAAGCTAGATCCACCCTTATCCGCTCATCCCGGCGAAGGCCGGGATCCAGTTCATAGGGCGCCGCCTGTGCCGAGTGAGCGCCGGTGTGGTTCTGACAGACCTTCAGTGCTTCCCTTGGAGCACCGGGCTCTTCGAACTGGGTCCCGGCGTTCGCCGGGATGAGCGGAGGATTGGCGGACCCTACCCGCCCAGCACCTTGCGCAGCGACGCCTCGATCCTGCCGCCGCACCAGGCCTCGCCGTAGTCGGCCCGCGCCGTCTCGGCCAGGGCGGCCAGCGGCGGCAGGGCGGCGACCCGCCGCGACAGGGCGGCGGTCAGCGGGGCCTCGTCCTGCAGGATGGCGTCCAGGGCCGGGAAGTGGTCGGCCATCGTCGTCCACAGGGTGGCGGTGACGATGTCGGCCACGCCGGGCGCCGCGCCGCCGAGCAGATGGCCGCTGGTCTTCTTCAGCCCATGCCGGCGGCCGGTCTCCTCCCAGAAGGACATCCATTTCCTCAGGCGCGGCTCGAACTCGGTCCAGCGTTTGGCCGTCCACATCTGCCGGCCGCCGTCGAGGGTCAGCTCGTCGATGACGTCGTTGGCGTCGGCCACCACCTTGATGGCCAGCGCCCGCCCGGCCGGCGTCTCCGGCAGCAGGCCGAGCGTCTCGCCGAGATAGAGGACGATGGCCGGCGTCTGCGACAGGGCCACGTCGGCGCCGTGGTCGACCAGCACCGGCGGTCCCATGAAGGGCGCCGGCATGTCCCGCACCCGGCCCGCCATCAGCTTGGAGATCGCCTCGTCGCCCGCCTCCGTCCAGGTCTTGCCGGCATAGGCCAGCACGGCGCGGACGAACTGGCCGCGGAAGGGCAGGGACCAATAGTAGAGGGTGTAGTCGCTCATCGCGAAGCTCCGTCGGCAGGCCCCGGCGGGTCAACGCCGCCCGGCCCGCCGCGTTCACCCCGGGCGCTCCGAAACCTCAACACGGGCGCTACGCCGCCGCTATCAAATCACGACGCCAACGCCGCCGAATCCAGCCTCGACCACGACCCGATCTCAACGCAAAACAGACGATGTTTCAAAGACTTATACTCTCGAATACTCTGCAAACATGGTATCATGCCCGCCGCTTCGATACCCCGGCCGGCCCATCACCCCCCTTTCAAGGGGCGCGGCGGGGCGCCAGAAGCAGGTTAGGTGCGGCCAGATCATCGGATTGGGCCTTGTTGCGAGGAAGCTGATGATCAAGGCGAAGATGACGGCGCTGGCCGTTATGGGGATCGCGCTGGCGGGACTGGGCGGATCGATGATCGGCCCGGCTCCCGTCCAGGCCGCGTCGAAGGCCGGCAAACTGGCCGCCAAACGCCTGAAACAGTGCATGACGGTGCTGGAGCCGGCCACCGACCACGCCGAGGCGGCCCTGGCCGACGGCGACGGCATGGACGCCCCGGGGGCCGACTACCGGGCCTTCTGCGCCACCATGACCCGGCACGACGCCATCCTCACCGACGATGCGCGCAACCTGGCGGTCTGCGAGGGCATCCCGCTGGAGGGCCAGGACGAGGCCACGGTGCTCGGCCTGCTCAGCGAACTGAAGTACGACCGCGAGGCCATCGCCGAGTCGCGGGCGACCGTCTGCCAGGCGGCCGACCTCGACTGACCTTCGCCGGGCGGCGCGGAACTGCGGGAAGCCTGGGGTTGTTGATCCCGGGCGGGCGACGAAATCGGGCTGCCGCCTTCGCCTCACGGGCTCGAACGCGCAACAGCGTTCTTGACCTTGCGGCATGAAGGGGCCAAACGGCCCCGAAAGAGCCCCCGAGGAGGAAAGCCCATGCGCGTAGGCGTGCCCAAGGAGATCAAACCTGGCGAACACCGGGTCGGCCTGCCGCCCACGGCGGTCCGCGAATATGTGGCCCGCGGCCACCAGGTGATGATCGAAACCTCGGCGGGCGCCGGCGCCGGCTATTCCGACGAGGCCTATGTCCGGGCGGGCGCCCAGATCGCCCCGGGCGCGGCTGAAGTCTTCGCCGGCAGCGACATGATCGTGAAGGTCAAGGAGCCGCAGAAGGTCGAGTGGGAGCGGCTGGAGCCGCGCCACATCCTCTTCACCTACCTGCACCTGGCCCCCGACCCGGCCCAGACCGAAGGCCTGATCAACTCGGGCTGCGCCGCCATCGCCTACGAGACCGTCACCGACGCCAAGGGCGGCCTGCCGCTGCTGGCCCCGATGAGCGAAGTCGCCGGCCGCATCGCCGTCTTCTCGGCCGCCGAGACCCTGCTGAAGCACAACGGCGGCATGGGCCTGCTGCTCTGCGGCGTCCCCGGCGTGCCCCCGGCCCGGGTGGCGGTGCTGGGCGGCGGCGTGGTCGGCATGAACGCCGCCCGCATGGCCATGGGCCTCAACGCCGAGGTGGTGGTGCTGGAACGCTCCATCCCCCGCATGCGCGAGCTGGACGACATCTTCATGGGTCGGGTGCTGACCCGCTACTCGACCCTCGACGCCATCGAGGAGGAGATCCTGAAAGCCGACGTCGTCATCGGCGCCGTGCTGACCGCCGGGGCCGCCGCCCCCAAGCTGATCAAGCGCGAGGACCTGGTGCGCATGAAGCCCGGCAGCGTTCTGGTCGACGTCTCCATCGACCAGGGCGGCTGTTTCGAGACCAGCCACCCGACCACCCACGCCGAGCCGACCTACACCGTCGACGGCGTCGTCCACTACTGCGTCGCCAACATGCCGGGCGCCGCCCCGCGCACCTCCTCGGAAGCCCTGGTCCACGCCACCCTGCCCTTCGGCCTGGCCCTGGCCGACCATGGCCTCGACGCCCTGAAGCGGGACAAGCACCTGGCCAAGGGCCTCAACGTCCTCGGCGGCGAACTGACCCACCCGGCCGTGGCCGAGGCGCTCGGCAAGCCCTTCGTCGATCCGTACGGGGCCTGGGCCTAAGGGCGAGATCTCCCTCCCCCCACCGGGGAGGGCTTTCTATCGAACCCGCGCCTTCCACTGCTCACGCGTCTGCCCCCAGACCTCGGTCGGCATATGCTCGTAGGGGGCCGGCATCTTGCCCGGTCCCCGCAGGGTCGAACCCAGCCGTTTGGCCACCACCTGCGAGGCGACATTGTCCGGATGGATGGTGTGGATCACCTCGCTCCAGCCCAGCGTATCGAACGCCCAGTCGATGGTGGCGACGGCCGCCTCCATCGCATAGCCCTTGCCCCAGGCCGTCTTCAGCAGGGCCCAGCCGACCTCCGTGCCCGGCCAGCCCTCCGGAACCCAGGGCCCGACCCGTCCCAGCCATTCGCCCGTCTCGCGGTCCAGCACGCTGAACATCGCATAGCCCTCGATCGCCCAGGCCCCGGCCATCGACATCATCCCGCGCCAGGCGGTCGAGCGTTCCTGCGGCCCGCCGATGAAGCCGGAGTTCTCCTCGTCGGCCATCAGCAGGGCCCAGCTGTCGAAGTCCTCCCGCGCCGTCGGGCGCAGGATCAGGCGGGCGGTGGTCAGGGTCGGGCCGGGGGCGATCATGGCCGCAGGCTACAACGAAAAAGGCGCCCCGGAAGGGCGCCTGTTCAGTCAATTTCGCAGCGCGGTGCTCCACCGGGTCGGGCAGGGGGAGTGTCAGACCCGGTGGAGTTGGGCGCGGCGGCTCAAGCGCCGAGAACCCGCGCGGCGGCTTCCATCTGAGCGATGCCCAGGATGGCGATGACGGGGATGGAGGCCAGGATCAGGCTGGCCAGGTTGGAGATGCGAGCGGTCATGTCAGTAGTCCCTCTGTTTGTGTGCGGCGGCGCGTCCCTGCGCTGCTGTGATTTGAGGTATACTGAACGAGACCTGAGAAGGCTTGTTAAGCCTGCGTCATGACGTCGTTGTAAGAGAATAACGCCGGCGTAATGAGGTTACGCGAATGTAATCATTGAGATGAGGTTCGCGGTCCCTTCTCCCGGCCAGCGGGATAAGGACGCTACGCTTCGACCTGCTCCAGCAGGAAGTGGGCCCGCAGGGCCGCGATCGGCTGGGCCCGCTGTTCCTGCCAGGCCTCGACATGGACATTGGCGATCCGCCGCCCGACCTTCTTGATCTCGGCCCGGGCATAGGTGGTCAGCGGCCGGCCCGAGCGCAGGTATTCGATGGACACATCGATGACCCGCGGCTGCTTGGCCTGGCCTTCCTTGACCTGCAGCTGGGCCAGCGCCGTCATCTCCATGAACGACCCCAGAACCCCGCCATGGATGGCCGGCAGCATGGGGTTGCCGACGATGTGGTTGCCGAACGGCAGGATCATCGTCATCTCGTCGCCGGCCAGCTCGGCCCTCACCCCCAGGAACCGGGCGTAGGGGATGCGCTCCAGCATGGCGCTCAGGCGATCAGCGGCGTCGCTCACGACTTGGCCTCCGGCTTGGCCAGACGATGACGGCCCTTGCTCGAGTCCAGCATGAAGGCGGCGCTGGCGGCGGCGACGGGGTCGTCCGGCGTCTCGTCGTAGGCCAGGGCCCGCACGAAGGCGACCGAGCGGGTCACCTTGTAGCATTCGGCCCGGGCAAAGATCGGCCGGTTGGGCTTGGCGGCCCGCATGTAGTCGATGCGCAGGTCGAGGGTGGCGATGATCTTGAATTCCTTCATCGCCAGATGCACCGCCGAGCCCGACGCATGGTCGAGCAGGGCGGTCACCACCCCGCCGGCGATGACGCCGGTGTCAGGGTCGCCGACCATGATGTCCTTGTAGTCCGCCTTCATCACCGCCGCCCCGCCCTCCATGCTGACGAGCTCGAAGCCCATCTCGCGGGCGTAGGGGCTGCCCTGGCTCATGCCCTGGGCCATGTTGTGCTTGATGGCGTCCTGATCACTCATGGGACGGGTTTACGGCGAGCGCCGCCCTATATCCATAGCCCGCGGAGCCTTCCGCCGTGCGGAGCGTACTTCTGTCCATGCTGAAACCCGAACAGCTCCTCTGCCCGACGCCCAGGGGGCTCTACTGCCCGCCCGGCGATTTCTATGTCGATCCGGTGGTCCCGGTGGAGCGGGCGGTGGTCACCCACGGCCATGCCGACCACGCCCGCTCGGGCCACGGCGCCGTGCTGGCCACCCCCGCCACCCTCGACATCATGGCCACCCGCTATGGCGAGGACTTCACGCCCAAGCGGCAGGCCTCGCCCTATGGCCAGACAACGCAGCACAACGGCGTCGAGATCACCCTGGTCCCGGCCGGCCATGTGCTGGGCTCGGCCCAGGCGGTGGTGCGCTGGAAGGGCATGACCATGGTGGTCAGCGGCGACTACAAGCGCCGCCGCGACCCGACCTGCCAGGGGTTCGAGCCGGTCCCCTGCGACGTCTTCATCACCGAGGCCACCTTCGGCCTGCCGGTCTTCCGTCATCCGGACGACGCCGGCGAGGTCGGCAAGGTGATCGCCAGCGTCGCCCAGTTCCCCGAACGGGCCCACATGCTGGGGGCCTATGCCCTCGGCAAGGCGCAGCGGGTGATCAGGCTGCTGCGCGAGGGCGGATGGGACCGCACCATCTATGTCCACGGGGCGATGGAGCGGCTGAACCGTCTCTACGAGGATCATGGCGTCGATCTGGGCCCCATCGAGCCCGCCACCATCGAGAAGGGTCGCGACTTCGCCGGCGAGATCATCGTCTGCCCGCCCTCGGCCTTGGCCGACCGCTGGAGCCGTAGGTTCGCCGATCCGGTCAGCGCCTTCTGCTCGGGCTGGATGAGCGTCCGCGCCCGGGCCCGCCAGCGGGCGGTGGAACTGCCGCTGATCATCAGCGACCACGCCGACTGGGACGAACTGACCGCCACCCTGACCGAGCTGTCGCCCGGTGAGGTGTGGATCACCCACGGGCGCGAGGAAGGCCTGCTGCGCTGGTGCGAACTGCGCGGCCAGCCGGCGCGGGCCCTGGCCCTGGTCGGCTATGAGGACGAGGAAGAGAGCTGAAACCTCAAGCCCGCCTATCCTGACGAAGGCCAGGAAGATCGGAATTCCCGACGGACCGCTGTTTTCTCACTTCCCTACAATCACGGATCGGTTACCTTCCTTCACGGGGCTGTGAAAACAGCGAGGTCTACCGATGCGCGCCATCGTCGCCGCTTCCGCGGTCGTGTCCGTTCTGATGGCCGGATGCGGCCAGGGTGACAAATCCTCACGCGCGGCGGAACGCGCTCCGACCGGTATCGTCAGTCCGCAGCCGATGGAATCGCGCATGGCCAGCGGCGCGGCCGTCCAGGCCGCAGCCCCGACACCGCCTCCGGCCCAGGCTCAAGCCACGATCCCGGCGGTCATCATGCCCATGCTGGCCTACGCCTACAGCTACAGGCTGGAGCTGCCGGCCGGTCGCTCGCGTGACCTTCTGACCCGCCACCAGGAAGCCTGCGAGGCGGCCTGTCCCGCCCTCTGCCAGGTTGTGTCGGCCAGGAGCTCCGCCACCGGCCGCGACCAGGCCTACGGCGAACTGGTGCTGCAGGCCCAGCCGGCCTGGCTGAAGAGCTTCCGCAACCGCATCGGCAAGGACGCTGAGGGGGCCGGCGGTCGCATCCTCGATCAGGAAACCGCCGCCGAAGACCTGACCCGCTCCATCGTCGACACCGAGGCGTCCATTCGCGCCGCCACGGCGTTGCAGACCCGTCTGGAGCGGTTGCTGGTCGAGCGGCCCGGCAATCTGCAGGACGCGCTGGCCATCGAACAGGAACTGGCCCGGGTGCGCGGCACGATCGACGCCACCCGCTCGGCGCTGGAGGTGATGAAGGGGCGGGTGGCGACCTCCAAGCTGACCCTCAGCTATGTGTCGCGCGGCGTCGCGGCGCCCGATGGCGTCGGCTCGCCCATCCAGGAGGCGCTGCGGGGCTTCCTGGGCAACGTCGCCGGCATGGCCGCGGCGCTGATCACCCTGCTGTCCTTCCTGCTGCTGCCGGCCCTGATCGCCGCGCCGATCGTCTGGTGGCTGCTGCGCCGCTCGCGGGCCCGGAAGGCGCTGCGGCCGCCGCCGGTCAACCGGGAGGGTTAATCCGCTGGCGGTCCCGAGCCGTCTGTTGTCCTATCTGGCGCCGCCCTGGAGGCGGCCGAGGGGGGACGATCATGGCCAGGCGCGCGACCCAGACCTACCGGCGGCTTGATGGCGGCATGGTCGCCGGTACGGCGGTCAAGCTGGCCGACCGGGTGGCCGAGCGCTTCCCGGCCTCCGGCCTGGCCAGCGTCGCCGACGAACTGGCCCGCAGCGCCCGGGTCGCCGGCAAGCAGACCCAGGCCCTGACCCGCCCCTACTACGGTCTGCGCCTGTTGCTGGTGCTGGTCGTCGGGGCGGGGATCGCCGCCCAGCTGTGGGCGGCGCGGCTGGTCGACTGGTCGGCGCTGCGCGCCGCGAGCGACCCGCTGGCCCTGACCCCGGTGGTCGAGTCGGCGGTCAACCTGCTGCTGCTGATGGCGGCCGGGGCCTGGTTCCTGCTGACCCTGGAGGAGCGGCTGCGGCGGTCTCGGGTCCAGGCCTGGCTGCACCGGCTGCGGGCCTTCGCCCATGTCGTCGACATGCACCAGCTGACCAAGGACCCGACCGTCATCCTCAACGCCGGCCCGCGCACGCCATCCTCGCCGGACCGGGCCATGACCCGCTTCGAGCTCGCCCGCTACCTGGAATACTGCGCCGAGATGCTGGCCCTGACCGGCAAGCTGGCGGCGCTGATGGCCGGCGAAAGCAACGACCATGTCATCATCGCCGCGGCCAGCGACGTGGAGAACCTCTGCACCGATCTGGGGCGCAAGGTCTGGCAGAAGATCATGATCCTTGGGGAGCTGGACGAGCGGCGCTAGACCGCCGGCTTTTCCCGCCGCCGCAACCGCGCCAGCCGCCGCAGCCGCCGCCAGAAGCGGGTCTTTTCCGGTTCCGGGTAGGGCTGCAGGTTCTTGAGGAACTCCTCGGCGCAGGAGCGCCAGCTGAACTTCTCGGCGAAGGCGCGCACCACCTTGCGGTCCAGCTCCAGGCAGGCGAGGCAGGCCTCCTTCAGCCCCTCGGTCTTGCCGGGCGCGAGCGCCCCGGCGTTGCTGTTCGGGATGATGTCGATCGGCCCCGGCGCGCTGAACGCCGCCACCGGGGTGCCGGCGGCCATGGCTTCCAGGATCACCAGGCCGAAGGTGTCGGTCAGCGAGGGGAAGACGAAGACATCGGCGCAGGCGAAATAGGCCGCCAGTTCTTCCCCGAACTTGGCGCCGGCGAACACCACCTCGGGATATTTCTGGGCCAGTTCCTCGCGCTGCGGCCCGTCGCCGACCACCACCTTGGTGCCGGGCAGGTCGAGGCAGGCGAAGCTTTCAATATTCTTCTCCACCGCCACCCGGCCGACGTTGAGGAAGATCGGCCGCTGCAGGTCCTTGAAGATGTCCGGCTCGCGCCGGGCCGGGGTGAAGATGTCGGTGTCGACGCCGCGCGACCAGGGCGAGATGTTGCGGAAGCCGTGGGCCTCCAGCTCGTCGCGCATGGTCGGGGTGGCGACCATCAGCCGCCCCGACGGCTTGTGGAACCACTTCATGTAGGCATAGCCGGCGGCCAGCGGCAGCGGCAGGCGGGCGCTGACGTACTCGGGGAACCGGGTGTGATAGCTGGTCGTGAACGGCAGCTTCCATTCCAGGCAGACCCGGCGGGCCGCGAGACCCAGCGTCCCCTCGGTGGCGATGTGGATGGCTTCCGGCTCGAAGTCCTTGAACCGCTCGCGCACCGCGTCGTCGGCCCCGATGGCCAGGCGGATTTCCGAATAGGTCGGCAGCGGGATGGTCTTGAACTGGTCAGGGCTGATGACCTCGACCTCATGGCCCATGGCCCGCAATTCGCCGATCACCCGGGTCAGGGTGCGGACAACGCCGTTGACCTGGGGCTCCCAGGCGTCGGTGGCCAAAAGAATACGCATCAGGCGACGGCGGGCTCTGCTGAATCAGGAATAGAGCGCGCAATCATGGACCAGGAACGCGCCTTGGCCCAATCGATGATTTTCAGGGCGCCGTCGAAATCCTCGACCACGGCGGTGCAGCTTTCCACCCAGTCGCCGTCGTTGATGTAGAGAATTCCCTGGATATCGCGCATTTCCGCCTTGTGGATATGGCCGCAGATCACCCCGTCGGCGCCGCGCCGGCGGGCCTCCTCGGCGAGGGCGTCCTCGAACTTCTCGATGAACTGCAGAGCGTTCTTCACCTTGACCTTCAGAAAAGCCGAGAGGCTCCAGTAGCCCAGACCCATCCGGCGCCGGGCGCGGTTGAGCAGGGTGTTCAGCATCAGGAGCGTTCTATAGGACCAATCCCCGAGGAAGGCGAGCCAGCGGGCGTGCTGCACCACCCCGTCGAATTCGTCGCCGTGGGTGACCAGGAAGCGGCGGCCGTCGGCGGTCTCGTGCAGGCAGTCGCGGGCCACCACCACCCCGCCGAAATGCACGCCGCAGAAATCGCGCGCGAACTCGTCGTGGTTGCCAGGCACATAGGTCACCTGCGTGCCCTTGCGGGCCATCCGCAGGATCTTCTGCACCACGTCGTTGTGCGCCTGCGGCCAGAACCAGCCACCCTTCAGTTTCCAGCCGTCGACGATGTCGCCGACCAGATACAGATGGTCGCATTCGACATGGCGGATGAAGTCGAGCAGCAGTTCGGCCTGGCAGCCGGCCGTTCCCAGGTGGATGTCGCTGATGAAAATGCTGCGGTAGCGTTGGACCGCCGTCGGGCTGCTCATTTTTGGTCGCCGCACTGCCCCTGAAATGAGCCGGCGCTAGGCTGTTTTCATGTCACTGCCATGAAAGCGGTTACAGTCCGGACTTTGTGCATTGCGAGATGATCAACGGTTACTTAGATCGGAGCCATGGAAGTACAGCGTAAGGATCGGGACACGCCCAAGTCGCGGCGAACGCGAGCCCGCATTCTGGACGAGGCGGTGAACGTGATTGCGTCGAACGGCTATGGCGCGGCGACCAACGCCGCCGTGGCCGAGGCGGCGGGCATCACGCGCGGCGCCATGCTCTATCACTTCCCCACCCGCGAGGACCTGCTGGAGGGGGTGATCGGTTTCCTGCAGGCCGAGCGCGCCGAGCTGTTCCGCCGGGCCGCCGAGGACCTGCCGTCCGGCGCCGACGTCACCGAGCACGCCATCGACAGCTACTGGGACCTGCTGCGCCACCCGGCCTTCACCGCCTTCATGGAGCTGGAGATGGCGGCCCGCACCGACCCGGTGGTGGCCACCTTGATCGCCCCCGCCCGGGCCGAGTTCGACCGCGCCCAGATCGGCGACCACTTTTTGAAGATGCTGCATGCCGGCGCCGGCCCCCGCTTCCAGGCCAGCCGCGACCTGGCGCGCTTCATGCTGGAAGGCCTGGCGCGGGCGGACCTGTCCTACGACGAGGACGCGCGGATCGAGCGCCTGCTTACGGTGATCAAGCGGGCGACCCACATGCTCAACCGCAAGGGCGGCGTGACGGAGCTGTGGCCGGAGTAGTTACCCCGGCAGGCGGATCGTCGCCTTCAGGCCGCCAAGCGCCGACTTCGCCAGCGTTACATCCCCGCCGTGGCTGCGCGCCACGTCCCGGGCGATGGCCAGCCCCAGCCCGACGCCCTTGCGGTTCTGGTTGCGGCTCTCGTCCAGCCGGCTGAACGGCTTGAAGGCCTCTTCGTAGCGGTCCTCCGGGATTCCCGGCCCGTCATCCTCGACGACGATCTCCACCCCGCCGCTCGCTGTCGGTCCGGCGGAAACCTCCACCGTCTTGCCATGGCTCACGGCGTTGGAGACGAGGTTGTCCAACGCCCGCTTCAGCGCATTGGGCCGCACCCGGGCTGTCAGGCCGGCGGGCGCGCTCAGGGCCACGCTCGCGCCGGTCCGCCGCGCGTCGTCGCAATACTGCTCGAGCAGCGCCGCCAGGTCGGTGGCCTCGACCGCCTCGGCCCCCTCGCCGCGGGCGAAGTCGAGGTATTCGTCGATCATATGCTCCATCTCGGAGAGGTCGCGTTTCATCGCCTCGCCGGCCGGCGAGGGATCGGCCAGGGCCAGTTCCAGCTTCAGCCGGGTCAGGGGCGTGCGCAGGTCGTGGCTGACGGAGGCCAGCAGCACCGTGCGCTGCTCCAGGTGCCGCTGGATACGGGCCTTCATCGACAGGAAGGCCTGCGCCGCCTGCCGAACCTCACGGGCGCCGTAGGGCTTGAACGGTTCGGGCCCCTCGACCCCCTTGCCGAAGGCCTCGGCCGCGTCCGCCAGCCGCTCGATCGCCCGCACCTGGTTGCGGATGAACAGGATGGCGATGGCGGTCAGCAGCAGGGTGGCGCTGGCCATCCACAGGATGAAGATCAGGCCGGACGGCGCGAAGGCCCGCTCGCGGGGCGCATAGAGGCGCAGCACCCCGCCCTCGACCGGCACCTCGATGCCGACCCAGCTGTTGTAGCTGCGATTGTTGAACCAGAACGGCCGGTCCAGCTTGCGCTCGAGGGCGGCCTCCAGGGCGCGGTCCTCGGGCGCGAAATAGGCGGGCTTGCGGCCGACCGGCAGGGTATCGCCGGCCCTGAAGGCCACCGACAGCGACAGGGTCCGCTCGGCCTGTTCCGACAGCCGGGGCAGGTTGGCCGGCGCGGCCTCATAGGTCTCGACGATCCAGACCACGTCGCCGGCCAGGCTGTCGGTCAGGCCCGACGACACCGCCTGCCAGTGCAGATCGAAGAAGATCCAGGTGATCAGCCCCTGCATGATCGCCACCGGCAGCACGATGATCAGCAGGGTGCGCGCAAACAGGCTCTGCGGCAGCCACCGCTTGATGGCGCGCGGAACGAAGATGCGAAGCGCGCGGATCTTCATCGGCGACGCTCGGAAATGACGGCGGCGAAACGGGCCGCGACATCGGAAGGTCGGCCGAACGCGAGTTGGTCCCGGATACGAAGAACCCGAAAGCCTTCAGAGGTCATCCAGGCATCTCGCTCGGCATCGTGGATTTGAGCTTCCGGCAAGTCGTGGCGTGCGCCATCGACTTCCAGGACGGTCCTTGTCCCGAGGTGGGCGAAATCGACGATATAGCGCCCGATCGGGACCTGCCGGCGGATGTTGATCTTTAACGCTCGCAAAGCCTCCCAAAGCTTGCGTTCGCTCACGGTCATCTCCTTCCTGAGCCGCTTGGCCTGGGAGGCCGCCCGCACGGTGTAGGATTGGCGCGCAAAATCTCCCTTCCCCTTCGAGGGGGGAAGGGTCGGGGATGGGGGTGTTGCACCGTTGGCTGTGGAGGGACGCAGTTGGGCGCCGGCGCCCAA
>SDZP01000054.1 GCA_004144935.1 Caulobacteraceae bacterium
CCAGGCTGCTGACCAGGAAGCCGGTCTCGCCCGGTTCGATGACCTCGGTGGTCGAGCCGTTTCGCCAGGCGACGACGGGCGTGCCGGTGGCCATGGCCTCGATCATCACCAGGCCGAAGGGCTCGGGCCAGTCGATGGGGAACAGCAGGGCCTCGGCGTTGCCGAGGAAGACCGACTTCTGCTGCTCGTTGATCTCGCCGATGAATTCGATGGAGGGGTCGCCGGCGATCAGCGGCTCGATGACCTCGGCGTAGTACTGCTTGTCGGCGCCGTCGATCTTGGCGGCGATCTTCAGCGGCAGGCCAGCGGCTTTGGCGATGGCGATGGCGCGGTCGGGGCGCTTTTCCGGCGAGATACGGCCGAGGAAGGCCAGGTAGCCGGACCCGCGCGGGGAGTAGTCCAGCAGGGTGGAAGGCAGGCCGTGCTGCACGGTGCCGGCCCAGTTGGCGAAGGGCAGGCCGCGGCGCTGGTCGTCGGAGATCGAGACGACCGGATACTTCGACCAGTGCTCGTAGATGGCCGGCAGGTCCTTCAGGTCCAGGCGGCCATGCAGGGTGGTCAGGGTGCGGTGGGCGATGTCCTCGAACAGCGGGAACTGGATCATGTCGGTGTGGAAGTGGATGAGGTCGAACTCATGAGCCCGGCGGCGCACCTCGGCCAGCATCGACATGTGGGCGGCGAGATCCGACTTCAGGGGCGCCGGGTCGAGGCGGATGGCCTGGTCGCGGCCGGGGACGAGTGTGGCCTGGGTCTTCGACTCCCCGCTGGCGAACAGGGTGACGTCGTGGCCAAGTTCGACGAGGGCGTCGGTCAGGTAGGCGACGACGCGTTCGGTGCCGCCGTAGAGGAGGGGGGGAACAGCTTCGTATAGGGGGGCGACCTGGGCGATTTTCACTGGGCAATCTCCTCACGCGGCCATCCGTCCGGCCACAGGTCCGAAACCCCAACTCGGGGTGTGGTTCCGTCACGATTTGCTGCAGTGCAGCCGTTTCGCGAGCGGCGCAGGAATTGGGCAGTCGGCGCCTTTCGGACGGGCGAAGTGCTTCCGCGCAGTTGTGTTGTCACGGCAGTCGCCTAGTATCGCGTCGGGGATGGGCCAGCCGACAAATTCCGTGCCGAGCGTACCGACCGACGGACCCGTGGATCCGTCGGCGTTCGACCGCGCGCATGCGGCCCTGATGGCCGACAAGACCCTGCAGCATGTGCTGCCGGGACTGCCCGAGGCGGCGCAGCGCAAGCCGCCGCCGAAGTGGGCGATCCCGCTTCTCGATGGCCTCGGGGTGATCAGCGGCGGGGTGACCTTCATGGTCTGGACGGTGATCATCCTGGGCGTCGCCCTCGTCATCTTCCTGATCGTGCGCGAGCTGTTCGGCGTTCAGCTGGGCTGGAAGGGCGGCAAGGCCAAGACCAGGACCGGGGCCACCGACTGGCGGCCCGACCGGGAGAAGGCGCGCATCCTGCTGCTCGACGCCGACGCCCTGGCCGGCGAGGGCCGTTTCGACGAGGCGGTGCATATGCTGCTGCTGCGCGGGGTGGCGGACATCACCGCCCGGCGACCGCGGCTGATCGGCCCGGCCCTGACCAGCCGCGACATCGCGGCCCTGCCCGACCTGCCGGAGGCGGCGCGGCCGGCCTTCGCCCTGATCGCCGACATCGTCGAGCGCAGCTTCTTCGGCGGCCGGCCCGTCGACGAGGCCGGCTGGCAGGAGGCGCGGGCCGCCTATGAGCAGCTCGTCTTCTCCGGGACCTGGTCATGACCCTGGTCCCCGCACGGCGCGCCAGGAAGGCCGGAAGCAATCCGTTCTCGCCGGTGCTGGTGCTTTGGCTGGTGGCCATCGGCGTGCTGGCCTTCATCGGCAGCCTGGTGATGGGCGCCTTCGGGGACGACTTCAAGAAGGGCGACAACGGCGGGGCGCACGCCCTGTCGCGCTCGGCCGTCGGCTACGCGGGGATCATCGAGCTGCTGCGGGGGACGGGGCAGGAGGTGTCCATCGACCGCACCGGCTATACGGACAATCCTGAAAAGCCGCTGGTGGTGCTGGCGCCGCAGGTTTTCGCCTCGCCCGAGGCGGTGCAGGAGGTGGTCAACGACGGGGCACGGCTGATCGTGCTGCCCAAATGGGCGCCGGGCCGGCATCCGACCCGGACCGGCTGGGTGCGCGGGCGCGACACGCTGCCCACGAGCCTGGTCGCCGACCTGCTGAAAGGCATCGCCGAGGGGACGAGGCTGGGCGATGACGGGGCCAACCGGTCGCGCCGGCTGCTGTGGGGCAACGGGGAGCCGTTCGCCACGACGGGGCGCATCGACCAGCTTCGGACCCTAACCCTCGGCAAGGGCTGGCGGCCGGTGATCGTCGCCGAGGGCGGCGGGGTGGTGCTGGCGCAGTCGAACAACAGCTTCATCCTGTCGGACCCCGACCTGATCAACACCCACGGGATCAGCGACAATGCCACGGCGCGGGCGGGCCTGAAGCTGCTGGCGCTGTCGCGCGGGCCCGGCCGGGGGACGGTGTTCGACGTCTCGCTCAATGGGCTGCAGAACCGGCGCAACATGCTGGAAGTCATGTTGCAGCCGCCTTTCCTGGGCGTGACCCTGGCGCTGGGGCTTGCGGCGTTGCTGCTGGGCATGCAGGCGCTGGGCCGGTTCGGGCCGCCGATCGAGAAGCCGCGGGCCATCGCGCTCGGCAAGCGCGGGCTGGCCGACAACACCGCCGCCCTGATTCGCCTGGCGCGGCGCGAGCACGCCATGGTCGAACGCTACGCCCTGTGGGTGCGGGCAGAGGCGGCGCGGGCGGTGGGGGCGCCGCACGCCCTCTCCGACACCGATCTGGAAGCCCTGCTCGACCGGCTGTCGGTGCAGCAGAACCTGACCCCCTTCACCACCCTGCGCACCCGCGCGGCGGCGGCCAAGGACATCGGCGCGGCGCTCGAGGCGGCGCGTCACCTGCATAGCTGGAGACTGGAGATGACCCGTGAACGTCGCTGACGTGCAAGGACTGGCGAGCCGGATCCGCGCCGAAATCGCCAAGACGGTGGTCGGCCAGACCGACACCGTCGACCTGATGCTGATCGCCTTGCTGGCCAAGGGTCACATGTTGCTGGAGGGACCGCCGGGGACGGCCAAGACCCTGCTGGCCCAGACGTTCGCCCGCACCCTGGGCGTGAGTTTTGGCCGCATCCAGTTCACGCCTGACCTGATGCCGGGCGATATTGTCGGGGCCAACATCTTCAACTTCCAGACCAGCAGCTTCACCCTGACCCGGGGGCCGATCTTCTGCGACCTGCTGCTGGCCGACGAGATCAACCGCACCCCGCCCAAGACACAGGCCGCCCTGCTGGAAGCCATGCAGGAGCGCACCGTGACGCTGGACGGCAAGCGCCATGAACTGGGCGAGCGGTTCATGGTGGTGGCGACCCAGAACCCGATCGAGCAGCAGGGGGTCTATCCGCTGCCGGAGGCGCAGCTGGACCGGTTCCTGTTCAAGCAGACGTTGAGCTATCCCAGCGCCGCCGAGGAGAAGGCCATCGTCGCCCGGTTCGGCGGCCGGACGGGCCAGCCAGATCCGCTGGAGATGGGGGTGCAGACGGTGGTGAACGCGACCGAGCTGGCGGCGATCGCCGAGCTGCTGGCCAGCATCCGGCTGACCGACGAGATCGGCGGCTATGTCGTCGACATCGTGCGCGGCACCCGCGAGTCCGCCGATTTCGAAACCGGGGTATCGCCGCGCTGCGCCGCCGCCCTGGCGACGGCCGCCCGGGCCCGGGCGGTGCTGAACGGCCGGGACTATGTGATCCCGGACGACATCAAGGCGCTGAGCCTGCCGGCGTTGCGCCACCGGGTGATCCTGTCGCCGGCGGCCGAGATCGAGGGCCGCAAGGTCGACGACGCCCTGAACAGCCTGATCGGCCAGATCGAGGCGCCTCGGTGATCTATCCGACGCGCACCGCTGTCGTGCTGACGGCCACGGGCGCGCCCCTGGCCGCCGCCGCCGGCGTGCTGGCGTCGAGCTACTGGGTGGTGGGCGTCGGCTGGTCGGCGCTGGTGGTGCTGATGATGCTGCTCGACGCCGGTCTGACGCGGCTGCGGCGGGCGCCGGAGATCGTGCTCGAGGCGCCGGGGTCGTTGGCGGTAGGCTCCGGGGCCGAGGCGAGGGTCGCGGTGCTGTTCAACAACATCTTCACGCCCCGGCGGGTGGAAATGATGCTGGAGGGCAACGAGCTGATCGCCGTCGAGCCGCGGAAGGCGACGGTCGAGGTCGGCGACAAGCAGACCGCGGCGGCCTTCACCCTGACGCCGCAGCGGCGCGGCGAGGCGGTGCTGGAGAAGCTGTGGCTGCGCTGGACCGGGCCCCTGGGCCTGGCCTGGGCGCAACTGGTTCATCCCCTGGAGTATGCGGCGCCGGTGACGCCGAACATCGCGGCAGTGAAGGAAGAGGCGCTGCGGCTGTTCTCGCGCGACGCCCTGCACGGGCTGAAGGAGCAGATCGAGACCGGGGAGGGGACCGAGTTCCACGCCCTGCGCGACTTCGTGGCCGGCATGGACCACCGGACCATGGACTGGAAGCAGTCGGCCCGCCACGGCAAGCTGGTGGCCCAGGAGCGGCGCACCGAGCGCAACCACACCGTCGTCCTGGCGCTGGACACCGGGCGGACGATGAGCGAGCCGCTGGAGGGCCTGCCGCGCATCGACCGGGCGATCAACGCCGCCCTGCTGCTGGCCTATGTCGGACTGGCGACCGGCGACCGGATCGGCATGTTCGCCTTCGACGCCAAGCCCCGGCTGTCCACCGGGGCGACCAGCGGCGTGCAGTCGTTTCCGCTGATCCAGCGCTTGGTCTCGCGGCTCGACTACGCCAGCGAGGAGGCGAACTTCACCCTGGGCCTGACCACCCTGGCCGGCGACCTGGACCGCCGCTCGCTGATCGTCATGTTCACGGAATTCACCGACAGCATCGGCGCCGAGCTGATGATGGAGAACCTGCGGCGGCTGCTCAAGCGCCACCTGGTTCTGTTCGTGCTGATGCGCGACGAGGAGCTGGAGACGCTGGCCAAGGCCGAGCCGCTGGACAGCAGCGACGTCTCGCGGGCGGTGACCGCCGCCGCCCTGATCCGCGAGCGGGAGGTAGTGATGATGCGCCTGCGCCGGATGGGGGTGCAGCTCGTCGAGGCGCCGGCCGGCGCGGTCGGCCCGGCGCTGATCAACGCCTATCTCGACATCAAACGCCGCAACCTGCTGTAGGAGGAAGATCATGGCCGCCCTGCAGCTGAAAAGCGCCAAGTTCCGCCAGGAGCGGGAGCACGACTGGAGCCGGCTGTCGGGCCTGCTGGAGAAGGTCGAGACGCGCGGCGCGCGCTCGCTGACCGACGAGCAGCTGCTGGCCATTCCGGTGCTTTACCGTTCAGCCCTGTCGTCGCTGTCGGTGGCCCGGGCGACCTCGCTCGACCAGAGCCTGATCGACTATCTGGAGGGGCTCTGCGCGCGGGCCTATTTCCTGGTCTACGGGACGCGGCCGTGGCTCGGCCAGCGGCTGGGCCAGTATTTCACCAGCGGCTGGTCGCGGTCGGTGAAGGCGATCTGGAAGGAGACCCTGGCCTCGGCCCTGATCACCGCCTTCAGCATCCTCCTGGGCTATGTGCTGGTCAGCCAGAACCCCGATCTCTACTTCTCGTTCGTTTCGCCGGACATGGCCCAGGGCCGTGATCCGACCGCCAGCTACAAGGCGCTGTACGACGCCATCTACGGCGGCGACACGAAGGAACTGGGGACCTTCGCGGCCTTCCTGTTCCAGCACAATGCGGAGGTCTGCATGTTCAGCTTCGCGCTCGGGTTCGCCTTCTGCGTGCCGACGGCGATGCTGCTGATCTACAACGGCGCCTCGCTGGGGGCGATGACCGCGGTGTTCGCGGCCAAGGGGCTGGGCTGGGGTTTCGCCGGCTGGATCATGATCCACGGGGTGACGGAGTTCTTCGCCATCATCCTGGCCGGGGCGGCGGGATTCAAGATCGGCCTGGCCGTCGCCTTCCCCGGCGATCGCACCCGGCTGGACGCCGCCGCCGAGGCCGGCCGCGCCTGCGGCGGGGTGATGGCCGGGGTGGTGCTGATGCTGGTGATGGCCGGCATCCTGGAAGGCTTCGGCCGCCAGCTGATCACCTCCGACGTCATCCGCTATTCGATCGGCATCGGCTCCGGCCTTTTGTGGCTGGCCTATTTCTACCTGCCGCGCCGCGAGAGGGGAGTCGCCGATGTCCGCCTATGACGCGACGGCCCGGGCCGAGGCGGCGCTGCGGCGCTCGCTGATCACGCCCGAGGGCGTCGATCTCAACCTGCGCATCGGCGACGCCGGCCAGCGGATCGGGGCCTTCGTGATCGACTGGATGCTGCAGATACTCTGCATCGTCCTGTTCTACTGGGCCGTAAACTGGACCTTGGCGGGGCTCGGCGAAAAGGGCAGCGAGCACATCAAGATCATCGGACTGCTTGGTCTCTTCTTCCTGCGCAATGCCTGGTTCATCGGCTTCGAGCTGTCGCCCCGGGCCGCCACCATCGGCAAGCGGGTGATGGGCCTGAGGGTGGCGGCGCGGGATGGCGGACGCCTGACCGCCGAGGCGGTCATCACCCGAAACGTCATGCGCGAGATCGAGTTCGCGGCGCCGATCAACTTCATGCTGGTGGCCGCCTTCAGCGGCGGCGCGGACGCCCTGCTGATGCTGTTCATGGCCATCTGGACCGGGATCTTCCTGTTCTTCCCGCTGTTCAACAAGGACCGGCTGCGGGCCGGCGACCTGATCGCCGGCACCTGGGTGGTGCGCACGCCCAAGCGCACGTTGCTGCCAGACCTGTCCGACAACCAGGCCCACGGTCAGTTCGCCTTCACCGACGCCCAACTCGCGGCCTACGGCATCAAGGAGCTGCATGTGCTGGAGCAGGTGCTGCGGACCCGGGATCGCAAGACCATGCAGGCGGTGGCCCAGCGCATCCGGCGCAAGATCGAATGGATCGCCGACAGCCTCGAGAGCGACGACCAGTTTCTGCAGGCCTACTACGCCGGCCTGCGGGCCCGGCTGGAGCAGCGGATGCTGTTCGGGCACCGCCGCAAGGACAAGTTCGACAAGGCCTGACGGGCTAGATCGACTGCCCGTCGTCCACCGTCACCACGCTGCCGGTCACCGACTTCGAGGCGTCCGAGGTCAGCCAGGCGATGACCGGGTCGAGGTCGGCCTGTTCCATCAGACGGCGGCGCGGGAAGCCCGAGATCTGCTTCCTGCCGCCCTCGCTGGCGAACCAGTCGGCGTTGATCTCGGTCTCGATGTAGCCGGGGCAGACGACGTTGACGTTGATACCCTTGTTGGCCCATTCGCGGGCCAGGGTCTTGCCCATGTGCGCCACCGCCGCCTTGGAGGCGCAGTAGGCGGCCAGGCCCGGCAGCACCTTGTGGGCCCCGATCGAGGCGATCATGACGATGCGGCCGCGGCCCGTCTCCTTCGAGCCGGCCGCCATCATCCGCCGGGCCCCCTCGCGCACGGTCAGGAAGGCGCCGGTGACGTTGATGTCCATGACGGTGCGGAAGTCCTCGGCCGGCAGATCGACGGCCATGCCCTCGTTGTTCATGCCGGCGTTGGCGATGACGGTGTCGATGGGCCCGAGCAGGCCCTGAGCGGCCTCGAAGGCGGCGATCACGCTGGCCTCATCCTGCACGTCCATGGCGTAGGCGGCGGCGGTCCCGCCGGCAGCCTCGATTTCACTGACCAGGTCGGCGAGGCGATCGGTGCGTCGGGCGCAGACGGCGACCCGGGCGCCGGCGGCGGCCAGCAGCAGGGCAAAGCGCCGGCCGAGGCCCGAGGAGGCGCCGGTGATCAGGACGGTGCGGCCGGCATGGGTCTGGTCGGTCATCGGGTGCTCCTTGCTTTGGAGACGCGCTGTGCCCGCCTTCCGCTGGGTTCGGCAAGACCCTAGACGATCCCGGTCGGCAGTCCGTCGAGGCTGACGGCGTTCTTCTCGGCGCGATAATCGGCCAGGCCGGCTTCCCCCTTGCTCTCCGCCCAGCGGATCAGGCTGTCGCGTTCGCCCTGGTAGTCATAGAGCGGCACGGCAAAGCCGCAGGAGGTCTGCACCAGGTCGACGTCCAGGCGGACGATCTGGCGGGCGCCAGGCGGCTCGTTGCCGTCGAAGGCCGACGTGAGCATGCTGGCGTAGGCTTCGCCGCCGCGCGGCAGGATGGTCCCGCGACCGTAGAGCCGCAGGATCATCGGCGGGCCCTGGAAGGCGCAGACCATCACCGTCAGGCGACCGTCGTGGCGCATGTGAGCAGCGGTCTCGGCGCCGCTGCCGGTAAGGTCCAGCCAGCAGAGGCTGTGTTCGTCCAGCACCCGCAAGGCGTCGAGGCCCTTGGGCGAGAGGTTGACGCGGCTGTCGGCCGTGGCGCTGGCCGTGAAGAAGATGTGCTGCTTGGCGATGAAGGCGGCGTGCTGGGCGCCGATCCGGTCGAATTGCTTGGCCATGGGCGCAGCCTGCCACGGGGATCGAAGCTTGTTGACCCCGGATATTATTCAACCGTAAGGTTGAGCAATGAGCCTCGACGCCACCCTGACCGCGCTCGCCGACCCCACCCGCCGGGCCATCCTGGCGCGGCTGGCGCTCGGGGAGGCCCGCGTGACGGAGCTGGCCCGGCCGTTCGACCTGTCGCTGAACGCGGTGTCGAAACACATCCGCATGCTGGAACGCGGCGGGCTGGTGCGGCGGCGGCGGGCGGGGCGGGAGCATATCCTGGCGCTGGAGCCGGCGGCGCTCGACGCCCCGGCCGACTGGATCGCGGCCCAGAAGTCGGCCTGGAGCGCCAGGCTGAGCAAGCTCGACGACATACTGCGCGAGGAGGACGCTCGATGAGCAAGCAGGTCAGACTGACGGTCAGCCATACCTACAACGCCTCCGCCGAGCGGGTATTCGACGCCTGGCTGGATCCGGCCAAGGTGGGCCGGTTCCTGTTCGCCACCGCGGGCGGAGAGATGACGAAGGTCGAGATCGACCCGGTGGTCGGCGGCGGCTTCAACGTCACCGATCGGCGGGGCGAGGTCGATGTCGAGCATATCGGCGAGTATCTGGAGATGGACCGGCCGCGCCGGCTGGTCTTCGAATTCGGCGTGCCGACCTATTCGCCCGACCGGGGCCGGGTCGAGGTGGATATCGAGCCGCTGGCGGAGGGTTGCAGGCTGACGCTGACGGCATGGGTGGATCCGGAGTTTGCCGAGCGGACGCAGCAGGGGTGGACGATGATCCTGGGCGGGCTGGAGAGGGTGGTGGGGTAAAGGCGGTGTTCCTTCTCCCTCTTGGGGGAGAAGGATTGCGGATCGGCTTTCGACCGCGCATCACTACCGCCACGCTCGGCCTGGGGAGGACGGATGCGGACCCTCCTGTCGATCCAGTACCTGCGAGCCCTGGCGGCGTTCTCGGTGGCGACTTTTCACGCCTTCCAGTGGGCGCGGCTGGATTTCGACATCGGCGCCGCCGGGGTCGACATCTTCTTCGTGATCAGCGGCTTCATCATGTGGCGCACCACCGAGGGTACCGCCATGCGGCCCCTGGAGTTCCTCCGCCGCCGGGCCGTGCGCATCGCGCCCCTCTACTGGGTGGCGACCCTGGGGCTGACGGCGGCGGCCTTGCTGTTCCCGTTGCGGTTTCCGGATGTGCAGCCGACCTGGTCGCATGTGCTGCAGTCGCTGGCCTTCATCCAGCATCGCAATCCGGCGGGCCTGCCGTTCCCTGTGCTGGCCCCTGGCTGGACGCTGAACTACGAGGCGGTGTTCTACGTCATCTTCGCCGGATGCCTGCTCGCGCCGATGGCCAGCAGGCTGCTGGTGCTGAGCTGCGCCCTGCTGCTGCTGGGCATCGGCGGCTTCTTCTATCCGCCGGCCTACGAGATGCTGGCCAACCCGCTGATCCTCGAATTCCTGGCCGGGGTGCTGCTGGCCAGGGTCATGCGGACGGACTTCGCGCCGGGGCGGCCGGCAGGGTGGCTGATGCTGGGGCTGGCCGGAGCCTGGTACCTGACCATGTACCTGCTCAAGGCCGAGTGGGACCTGTGGCGGCCGCTGTTCTGGGGCATGCCGGCCCTGCTGATCGTCGCCGGCCTGACAGCGGTGGAGGCCGATGGCGGGCTGCCGCGCGTGCCGTCTCTGCTGGCGCTGGGGGACGCCAGCTACAGCCTCTACCTGACCCATCCCCTGGTCATCGGGGCGGTGGCGGTGCTGATGGGGACGTGGCGGCCATGGCTGTTCATTCCGCTGTCGCTGGCGCTGGCCTGCGGCGTCGGCTGGCTGTGCTGGCGGGGGTTCGAAAGGCCGGTGACAAGGGCGCTGAAAGGGCCGTTGATTGACGCGGCGTCGGGCGCCCATACTGCCCCTTAACGCCGGGCGTCAGACTCGGTGATCTGCATTGGGAGACATCGGGATGGGCGCCAATCGCGCAATCTGGGCGGCCATGGCGGCCGTGAGCCTGGCCCTGGCCGCCTGTAGCGGACCGGGCGGCAAGGGCGTCGACGCGGCGCGCATCGCCGCCGCCGACAGCAAGCCTGGCGAGTGGCTGAGCCACGGCCGCACCTATTCCGAACAGCGCTTCAGCCCGCTGGACAAGATCAACGCCGGCAACGTGGGGCAGCTGGGGCTGGCCTGGTCCTTCGACCTGCCGGAGAACCGGGGCATCGAGGCGACGCCGCTGGTCGCCGACGGGGTGATGTACACCACCAGCGCCTGGTCGGTGGTCCGCGCCTTCGACGCCAAGACCGGCAAGCTGCTCTGGGAACATGATCCGGCGGTGCCGCGTAGCACCGGGGTCAAGGCCTGCTGCGACAGCGTCAACCGCGGCGTCGCCCTATGGGGCGACAAGGTGTTCTACGGGACCCTGGATGGCCGTCTGGAGGCGCTGGACGCCAAGACCGGCAAGCTGGTGTGGTCGAAGGTGACGGTCGACCAGTCCAAGCCCTATACGATCACCGGCGCGCCGCGGGTGGTGAAGGGCAAGGTGCTGATCGGCAACGGCGGGGCGGAGCTGGGCGTGCGCGGCTATCTGTCGGCCTATGACGCCAATACCGGCGACATGGCCTGGCGCTTCTACACGGTGCCCGGCGAAAAGGACTCCGACGGGGCGGCCAGCGACAAGGCCATGAAGGACATCGCCCGCAAGACCTGGAACGGCGAGTTCTGGAAGGTCGGCGGCGGCGGCACGGTGTGGGACTCGATGGCCTACGACCCAGAGCTGGACCTGCTCTACATCGGGGTGGGCAACGGCTCGCCCTGGAATCGCGACATCCGCAGCCCCGGCGGCGGCGACAACCTGTTCCTGTCGTCGATTGTGGCGCTGAAGCCCGAGACCGGTGAATACGTCTGGCACTACCAGACGACGCCGGGCGAAAGCTGGGACTATACAGCGACGCAGCACATCGTCCTGGCTGACATCAGCATCGGCGGCCAGCCGCGCAAGGTGCTGATGCAGGCGCCGAAGAACGGCTTCTTCTATGTGCTGGACCGGACCAACGGCAAACTGATCTCGGCCGAGAAGTACGTCAGCGCCGTCAACTGGGCGACGGGCATCGACAAAGTCACGGGCCGGCCGATCGAGGCGCCGGGCGCGCGCTACGAGAAGACCCTGCACCTGTCCAACCCTGGCCCACTGGGGGCCCACAACTGGCACCCGATGGCCTTCAGCCCGAAGACGGGCCTGGTCTACATCCCGGCCCAGGAAATTCCCTTCCCCTACATGCAGCCGGGCGGCGACAAGGCCAACTTCAAGTACCGGCCGCAGGGCTGGAACGTCGGCATCGACTTCCTGGTCGCCGGCCTGCCGGACGACGAGGCCCAGTTAAAGGCCATCCGCGCCTCCCTGAAGGGCAAGCTGGTCGCCTGGGATCCGGTGACTCAGAGCGCCCGGTGGACAGTGAACTACGACGGGCCGTGGAACGGCGGCGTGCTGGCCACGGCCGGCAACCTGGTCTTCCAGGGCAGCGCCACCGGTGAATTCGCGGCCTATGACGCCGGCAGCGGCAAGAAGCTGTGGGGGTTCGACACCCAGACCGGCGTTGTGGCGCCCTCGATGACCTATGAGATCGACGGCGAGCAGTATGTCGCCCTGATGGCCGGCTACGGCGGCGGCTTCGCGGTTTCGGCCGGGGCCGGGGTCGACCCGCGCTCGGAAGGCCCGCGCCGGCTGCTGGTGTTCAAGCTGGGGGCCAAGACCAAGCTGCCGGCCCGTCCGGTGTCCGAAAAAGCGCCTCTGGCCCTACCGGCCACGCCTGGCACGCCGCAGCAGATCGCCCAGGGCACGGCGGTGTTCGCCGCCAACTGCGGGGTCTGTCACGGCGCCAGCGGGGTGTCGAACTTCTCGATCCCCGACCTGCGCTACTCTCCCGCGATCACTGACGCCGCCATCTTCAAGAGCATCGTCATCGACGGCGATCGCAAGGAGCAGGGGATGGTCTCGTTCGCCAAGCTGGTCAGCGTCGACGAGGCGGAGTCGGTGCGGCAATACCTGATCGACCTGGCCCGGCGTCAGCAGGGCAGGGCGAAGACGGCGGCGAAGTAGGATTCAGGCGTCCTTCTCCCCGTTGGGGAGAAGGTGTCAGCGAAGCTGACGGATGAGGGGTCGCGCCGGCGTCTGAAGCGCCTTCGCCACCTTTCTTGTCCTGAAGGTTCGGCGCGACCCCTCATCCGGCGCTCCGCGCCACCTTCTCCCTCAAGGGGAGAAGGGACTTGAGCTTAATGCGGACCGGCTAGGTGATGCAGGTCGCCGGGGATGGTGGGAAAGCTCGTATCCCAACGTCGGCGGGGCGCCTGGTGCGCCTTGCGCCTGGCCCGCGCGGCCAGAAAATGCTGCAGCAAGGCGAACCAGCCGAACGGGACTTCCTTATGGGTTCTGTGAAGGTCTTCCATGATCTCTCTCCGTCCATCGCCTTGTGGGTCGGGAGAAGATCGCGGTTGGAGCCAGCCGTGACAAACGGGTCCTCCTGCTCTATACATCAGCTCAGCTTATGCCAGACGTCCTCGCCACCCTGCCGCTCAGCGCCATCCGCATCTTCGAGGCCGCCGCCCGGCTGAAGAGCTTCACCCGCGCGGCCGAGGAGCTGGGCGTCACCCAGGCGGCCGTCAGCTGGCAGGTCAAGGCGCTGGAGAAGCGGCTCGACCAGGCCCTGTTCCAGCGACTGCCGCGCGAGGTCGTTCTGACCCCGCCGGGCGAGCGGCTGGCGCGGGCGGCGACCGAGGCCCTGAACCTGCTGCGGGCGGCGGTCTCCGACCTGACCGAGACCGGGGAAGGGGTGTTGGCCATTACCACCGTCAATAGCTTGGCCACCCATTGGCTGGCGCCCCGGATCGGGGCCTTCCAGGTGGCGCATCCGAAACTGGCCGTGCGGCTGGACACCAGCAATCGCCTGGTCGACCTGGCCCACGAGAACACCGATGTCGCCGTGCGGGCAGGCGGCGGCGAATGGGCGGGGATGGAGAGCCACTTCCTGTTTCCCACCGTGCAGACGCCGCTCTGCACGCCGCAGATGCGCGACCAACTGGGCGGCCTGGCGCGGCCGGAGGACCTGCTCGAGGCGCCGCGCATCGGCTCGGACGTCGAATGGTCGACCTGGTTTCACGCGGCCGGCGTCCTGCGGGGCGAGGAGCCGACGGCGCCGACCCGGCTGATGGCCGACACCCAGACCCTGGAGGTGGCCTCCGCCCTGGGCGGGCAGGGGGTTGCGCTGGGCTCGCCCATCCTGTTCGCCGCCGAGATCGCCGCGGGCCGGCTGGTGCGGCCGTTCGAGGCGGTCATGCCTCTGGGGCGCGGCTACTGGCTGGTCTATCCGAAGGATCGGCGCCGCTCGCCGAAGATCGCCGCCTTTCGCGACTGGCTGCTGGCCGAGGCGGCGCCATTCCTGGATTGACGGGGAATCTCCTTCGCCCTGGCCGACGCGCAGGCTAGATCAGCCGGCATGCTCCAGGACCTTCCCCCCACCGTCGACCAGGTCGTCGTCGAAGCCGCCCGGCTGGCGCCGTCACCGGTCGACGCCGTGTTTTCCGTGGTGCGGGTCGAGGAAGCCATCGCCACCGCGCCACGGCTCGACGAAGCCCTGACCAGCGTGCCGGGCGTGCAGCTGTTCCGGCGCACCTCCAGCGTCGCCGCCAATCCGACGACCCAGGGGCTGTCGGTGCGCTCGATCGCCGGGTCAGGGGCCGGGCGGGCGTTGGTGACCCTGGACGG
>SDZP01000386.1 GCA_004144935.1 Caulobacteraceae bacterium
GGTCGGGTCGGTGTTCAGGAGGGCGTTGATCTGGGCCGCCGTGCCGGTGATCGTCACCGAGGCCGTGCCGGAGCCCGTCACGACGGCGCCGCTGGTCCCCGCATCCAGGGTCAGCGCCCCGTGATCGACCGACAGGGTGACGGTCAGGTCGCCGCTGCTGTCCGGATCCGTGACCGACAGCCCGCGCGCCTTGAAGTCGGCGGTCGTCTGTTCGATCGCCGAAAGGCCGAGGTTGAAGACCTGGGCCTTGACCGCGAAGTTGCTGGTGTCGCCGCCTGCGCCGCCGACGCCCGCACTGCCGTCTTGCCAGGTGATGACGAAGCCGCCGTCCGGCAGGGCGGTGACCTGTGCGACGGACTGGGCGCCCTGCACCGCCGTGTTGACCCGGATTTCGCTGCCGACGCGAACCCCGGCGGCGTCAAAGGCCTGGGCCTTGATGGCCGAGCTGCTGCCGTCGCCGCCGGCGCCGCCGACGCCGAGGCTGGAGTCCTGCCAGGTGATGACGAACCCGCCGTCCGCCAAGGCGGTGATCTGCTGCAGGGTCTGGGGGTTAATGACCGCGGTATTGACCAGCAGCTCATTCCCAACCGGCGCCCCGTCGGCGCCGAACACCTGGGCCTTGATCGCGCCGCTGCTGGTGTCGCCGCCCGCGCCGCCGACGCCGAGGCTGGCGTCCGCCCAGGTGATGACGAAGCCGCCGTTCGACAGGGTGGTGATCTGGGGCACGCTCTGGGTGCTGTTCACGGCGGTGTTGGCCCGGAACTCTCCGCCGACCTTCGATCCATCCGCGCCGAACATCTGGGCCTTGATCGCGGAGCCCGACGTATCGCCGCCGGCGCCGCCGACGCCCAAGCTGTTGTCCTGCCAGGTGCCGACAAAGCCGCCGTTCATCAGGGCTGTAATTTGGGCAGAGCCCTGCCCGGCGCTTGTTGCCGTATTGACGAGGACTTCTCCGCCCGTCCTGACGCCGTCAGCGGTGAACACCTGCGCCTTGACCGCTGCGGCCGCGGTGTCCCCGGTCGCGCCACCGACGCCCGCGCTGGCGTCCTGCCAGACGACGACGAAGCCACCGTCCGCGAGGGTGGTGATCTGCGGAATGCTCTGAGCATTCAGCACGGCGGTGTTGACGACGGTTTCCCCGCCGACGGCGCCACCCGTGGCGTTGAAGACCTGCAGGTTGATTGAGGAGCCGGAACCGTCCTTCAGAGCGCTGACATCGGACCAGACGACGGCGAACCCTCCCCCGGCCAAGGCCGTAACCTGGGCCTGAAACTGGTCGTTAGAGGTCTGGGTGTTGACCCGGATTTCGGCCCCGAGCCGCGTGCCGTCGGGGCCGTACATCTGGGCCTTGGTCGCCTGGCCGGATGCGTCGCCAACCGCGCCGCCGTTACCCAGGCTGGCGTCCTGCCAGATGATGACGAAGCCGCCGCCATCCAGAGCCGTGATCTGGGGCACGGACTGAGCGCCGGAGACGGCGGTGTTGACCAGCAGTTCCCCGCCCAGCTTGGCGCCCGACGCCGCGAACACCTGGGCCTTGATGTCGGTGGGCCCGGCGCTGGCGTCCGTCCAGGTCACGACAAACCGGCCGTCACCGAGCGTCGTGATCTGGGCCGCCGACTGGGCGCCGCTTGTCTCGGTGTTGACGAGGATTTCCGTACCGCGCGGGATGACGTCGCCGCTGACGTTCACCGTCGGCGCGTCATTCACTGGCGTGACGTCAAAGGTGAAGCTCTGGCCCGTGACCGTGCCGCCGATGCCGTCGCTGACCGAGAAGCCGAACGCGGCGGAGGTGGTTTCACTGCCGTCGTGGAGGAAGACGATGCGTCCGTCGACCACGTCCTGCTGCGTGAAGGTTCCGTTCAGCCCCAGCGAAGAGCCGTTCTTGAACACCGTGCCGTTGGTCGGCAGGGTGGTGATCGTATAGGTCACGCTGCTGTCGGCGTTGTCCCCGTCGTTGAAGTCCAGGTCGGCGGCGGTCAGCACGACCTGTGTGCCCTCCAGCACGGTCACGACCTCATTGTGGTTCAGCACCGGGGCGTCATTCAGGGCGACATTGGCGATCTGGGCCGTGGTGGTGGCCGTCCCGCCCTGACCGTCGTCGACGGACATCGTCAGGGTGGTGTTGGCGGGCGGCGCATCGCTGGTGGAGCTGTAGCTCACCACGCTGCCGCCATCGGTGTTCAGCAGGGCGCTGATCTGGGCCGCGGTGCCGGTCAGGGTGATGCTGGCCGTCCCCGATCCCGAAGCGGTCGCGCCGCTGGTCCCGGCGTCCACCGTGATCACGCCGGAACTGACCGACAGGGTGACGGTCAGGAGATCGCCGGCATCCGGATCGGACACGTCGAGACCCAGCGCCTTCAGGCTGAGCGGGGTCTGCTCATTGGCGGTGAAGGCCGCGCCGAAGACCTGGGCCTTGATCGCGGTGCCGCTGGTGTCGCCCCCCGCGCCGCCGACGCCGCTGCTCGGGTCGGCCCAGCTGACGACGAAGCCGCCGCCGGGCAGGGCGGTGACGACGGCGCTGCCCTGGTTTCCGCTGATCGCCGTGTTGACCAGCAATTCGCCGCCGGACCGGACGCCCGACGCGTCATAGACCTGGGCCTTTACGGCATAGTTTGAACCGTCGCCCAAGGCGCCGCCCACACCGACGCTGCCATCAGACCAGACGATGACGAAGCCGCCGTCGGACAGGGCGGTGATCTGCGGGCTCTGTTGATCGCCCGCAGTGGCGCTGTTGACCAGAAGCTCGCTTCCGACCGCGGCGCCGTCGGCGCCGAACACCTGGGCCTTGATGGCCGTGCCGGCCGTGTCGCCGGTCGCGCCGCCGACGCCGGCGCTGTAGTCCTGCCAGGTGATCACGAAACCGCCGTTGGCCAGGGCGACGATCTGCTGGATAGTCTGACCGTTGGCGGTCGCGGTATTGACCAGGATTTCGCTCAGCACCCGCGTTCCGTCGGCTTCAAAGACCTGGGCCTTGATCGCGAAGCCGGAGTTGTCGCCGGTCGCGCCGCCCACGCCCTGGCTGTTGTCCAGCCAGGTGACGGCGAAGCGGCCGCCGGCCAGGGCCACGACCTCTGCGTTCTGCTGGAATCCTGACGTCGCCGTATTGACCAGGAATTCGCCGCCGACCTTGTCGCCCGTGGCGGTGAAGACCTGGGCCGCGACCGAATAGTTGCTGCCGTCGCCGCCAGCGGTGCTGAAGCTCTGCCAGGTGACGACGAAGCCGCCGTTCGACAGCACCGTCACGGACTGGGTCATC
>SDZP01000387.1 GCA_004144935.1 Caulobacteraceae bacterium
ACCGGCCCCCACGTGCACCTGCAGCACCGCGCCCGGCCAGGTGCTGCACGAGGAGGACCAAGAAGTGGCGGCGGTGGCCGACGCCGGCCGGGTCGAGCTGGTGTTCGAGGCGCCGCCGGGGGCGGCCGGGGTGCTGCGGGTCGGAGACGCAGTGAACGGGCGGACCGCCGACGGGCAGGTCGTCGCCGGGGTGGTGATGGCCATCGCGCCGGTCGGGCCCGGCGGCACGGTGACGGTGCGGGCGCGGCCGACGGGGCCTGTGCCGGCGGCCGGGACGGTGATCTCGGCCAGGGTGGCGGCGGGGCGTGGTGCGGCCCCTGGCGGTGGCGCGCTGGTCGTGCCCAGCGAGGCGGTGCAGACGGTCGAGGGGGTGGCTTCGGTGTTCGTCGTCGAGGGCGAGACCTTCAAGGCCAGGCCCGTGGTGGTCGGGCGGACGGCCGAGGGACGGACGGAGATCCTCAGTGGGTTGACCGGGACCGAGCGCATCGCCGGGCCGGGCGCCTTCCTGCTCAAGGCCGAACTGGCCAAGGGCGAAGCCGAGCACGGACACTGAGCATGCTGGACCGGATCATCGACGCCTCGGTGCGTTTCCGCTGGGCCGTGCTGGGGCTGGCCCTGGTGCTGGCGGTGCTGGGCGGGCGGGAGCTCTTGCGGCTGCCCATCGACGCGGTGCCCGACATCACCAACCGCCAGGTGCAGGTCACCACGGTCGCTCCGGCGCTGGGGCCGGAGGAGGTGGAGCGGCAGGTGACGTTTCCGATGGAGACCTCGCTGGCCGGGCTGCCGGGGCTGATTGAGACGCGGTCCCTGTCGCGGCACGGCTTCTCGCAGATCACCGCGGTGTTCACCGACGCCACCGACATCTATTTCGCCCGCGCCCTGGTGAACGAGCGGATCCAGGCGGGGCGGGAGAGCCTGCCGGAGGGGCTCAACCCCTCGATGGGGCCGGTGGTGACGGGCCTGGGCGAGGTCTACATCTGGACGCTGGAGTTCAAGGGGCCGGCGGCGGCGTCGGGCGCGGCGTACGTGACGCCGGAGGGCGAGCGGCTGGTCAGCGACCAGGAGAAGGCCACCTATCTGCGCACCGTGCAGGACTGGATCGTCGCGCCACAGCTGAAGACCGTGAAGGGCGTGGCCGGGGTCGATGTGCTGGGCGGCTACGTCAAGGAATACGCCATCCATCCCGATCCGGCCCGGTTGTCGGCCTATGGGGTCGGGCTGGTGCAGCTCGTCGAGGCGCTGGAGCACGCCAACCGCATCGCCGGAGCCGGCTATGTGAACCGGGCGGGCGAGGCCTACATCGTGCGGGCCGATGCCAGTGTGAAGAGCCTGGAGGAACTGGCGCAGACGCCGATTCTCAAGCGCGGCGGGCAGGTGATCCGGGTCTCCGACGTGGCGACGGTCGAGATCGGGCGGGGGCCCAGGCTGGGTTCGGCCAGCGCCGACGGGCGGGAGACGGTGGTCGGTACGGCGCTGATGCTGCAGGGCGAGAACTCGCGGGCGGTGGCAAAGCGGGTCGGGGAGAAGCTGACGGCCATCGCGCCGAGCCTGCCCCCGCAGGTCGTGATCCGGCCGGCGCTGGACCGCACCGAACTGGTCGAGGCGACGATCCGGACGGTGGAGCATAACCTGGCGCTGGGGGCGGCGCTGGTCATCGCCGTGCTGTTCTTCGCGCTGGGCAATGTGCGGGCAGCGGTGATCACGGCGCTGGTCATTCCGCTGGCCTTCCTGTTCGCGGCCTCGGCGATGAACCGGTTCGGGATCAGCGCCAACCTGCTGAGCCTGGGGGCGCTGGACTTCGGGCTGATCGTCGACGGGGCGGTGGTAGTGATCGAGAACACCCTGCGGCGCCTGGCGATGGCGCGGGAGGCGGAGGGGCGGCCGCTGACGGTCGGCGAGCGGCTGGCGCAGGCGGCCGGGGCAGCGCGGGAGATGGCGCGGCCGGCGGCGTTCGGCCAGGCGATCATCCTGCTGGTCTATGCGCCGCTGCTGATGTTCGAGGGCGTCGAGGGCAAGATGTTCGCCCCGATGGCGGCGACGGTGATGCTGGCCCTGGCGGCGGCCTTCGTGCTGTCGTTCACGTTCGTGCCGGCCATGGCGGCACTGTGGGTGCGCGAGCCCAAGGCCGACCATGAGGAGACGCCGGCGACGCGGTTCGCCAAGGCGCTGTACGGGCCGTTGCTGGCGCGGGCGATGGTGCGGCCGAGGCTGGTGCTGGCCGGGGCGGGCGTCACGTTGCTGGCCGGGCTGGTCGCCTTTTTGCTGCTGGGGCGGGAGTTCGTGCCGACCCTGGATGAGGGCGATGTGATGGTGCAGGCATTGCGCGTGCCTTCGACCTCGCTCGAACAGAGCCAGGCGATGCAGTTCCGCGTCGAGCGCACCCTGAAGGCCATGCCGGAGGTGGCGCTGGTTTTCGCCCGCACCGGGACGGCGGAGGTGGCGTCGGACCCGATGCCGCCCTCGATCTCCGACACCTTCGTGATGCTGAAGGACCGCAAGGACTGGCCGGACCCCCGGCTGTCGAAGGCGGCGCTGGTGACGCGGATGGAAGAGCGGCTGAGCGGCCTGCTGGGCAACAGTTTCGAGTTCACCCAGCCGATCGAGATGCGCTTCAACGAGCTGATCGCCGGAGTGCGGTCGGACGTGGCGGTGAAAGTCTATGGCGACGACTTCGCGGCCATGAACCGCAGCGCCGAGCAAGTGGCGGCCGTGCTGCGCGGCATACGCGGGGCGTCGGACGTGCGGGTCGAGCAGGTCTCCGGCCAGCCGACCATCACCGCCACCGTCGACCGCACGGCGGCGGCGGCGCAGGGGGTGCACGCCAGCGACGCCGCCGACGCCCTGGCGATCGGACTGGCCGGGCGCGAGGCGGGTCAGGTGCTGGAGGGCGACAGGCGGTTCGACGTGGTGGTGCGGCTGGCCGACGAGCTGCGCAACGATCCGGGGGTCATGGCCCAGCTGCCGGTGATGCCGGAGGGGGCCGAGACCGGGGCGCCGACCGTGCCGCTGTCGGCGGTGGCGCGCTTCGACACCGCCGAGGGCCCCAACCAGATCAGCCGTGAGAACGGAAAGCGGCGGGTGGTGGTGCAGGCCAATGTGCGGGGCCGCGATCTGGGCGGCTTCGTCGCCGAGGCGCGGGCGGCGGTGGGCGAGCGGGTGAAACCGCCGGCCGGGGGCTGGCTGGACTGGGGCGGGCAGTTCGAGAACCTCGAGCGGGCCAGCGCCCGGCCGGCGGTTTCACCCGCTCGCCCACCG
>SDZP01000388.1 GCA_004144935.1 Caulobacteraceae bacterium
GGGGGTCGAGCATAACGCCGGCTATGTGGCGACCTTCGAAGTCCTCAAGGACTAGCGCTGAACCGCGTCGTCATCCCGCCGGCGCTGCACCCCAGCGCCGGCGATCCCCCGGCCGGCCCGATCCTGGCGCTGAGCGGCCCGACCATGGGCGTCCGCTGGACGCTGCAGGCCTGCCCGCCGGCCGGGGTGTCAGCGCAGGCCTTGCGCACCGCCGTGCAGGCGGCGGTCAACGCCGTCGTCCTGCAGATGAGCAATTGGGAGCCCGGCTCGGACATCAGCAGGTTCAATCGTGCGGACCCCGACACCTGGCATGACCTGCCGCCCGAGTTCGCCGCCGTCATCGACCGCGCCCTGTACTGGGCCCGCGAGAGCGACGGCGCCTTCGACCCGACCCTCGGCCGCCTCACCGACCTCTGGGGCTTCGGCCCCGCCGGACCGCGCAGCGAGCCGCCGGCCGGCCAGGAATTCGATGGCCTGTGGTCGCAGTCGGGCTGGACGCGGCTGCAGCGGCGGGGCGAGGCGCTGCTGCAGCCCGGAGGCCTGGACCTCGACCTTTCCGGCATCGCCAAGGGTTTCGGCGTCGACGCCGTCGTCCTGGCTCTACAGGACCTCGGAGTCCGCCATGCGCTGGTCGAGATCGGCGGCGAACTGCGCGGCGAGGGCGTGCGGCCGGACGGCCAGCCCTGGTGGGTCGAGATCGAGACCCCGCCTGGCCTGGCCGCCGCCGAGCCGATCCTGGTCGCCCTGCACGGCCTCTCCCTGGCCACCAGCGGTGACTACCGCCGCTTCCGGATGGATGCCGGCCGCCGCCAGTCCCATACCATCGACCCGCGCACCGGCGCGCCGGTCGAAGCCACCGCCGCCTCGGTCAGCGTGCTGGCGGAAACCTGCATGGACGCCGACGCGATCTGTACGGTGCTGTCCGTGCTGGGGCCCGATGCCGGCATGGCCTGGGCGAGCGCCCGCGGCGTGGCGGCGTTCTGGCAGCTGCGCGGCGAGCCGGAACGGATGACGCCCGCCTTCGCGGCGATGCTGGAGTCGTAACGGTCCTTCTTCCACTTGCCCGGAGAAGGGATCGGCTAGATCACCGTCCGCAGGCTCAGCAGTTCCGGAAAGAACGGCCGCTCCAGCGCCTTGACGAGGTAGGCCACGCCGACCGACCCCCCGGTGCCGCGCTTGAAGCCGATGATCCGCTCCACCGTCTTCATATGAGCGAAGCGCCACTGCTGCAGGCGATATTCGATGTCGACCAGCTTCTCGCCAAGCTCATAGAGGTCCCACCATGTGTCGACGTCGCGATAGACGGCCGTCCAGGCCGCCTCGACCTCCGGGCTGGGCTCGTAGGGCTGGGTCCAGTCGCGGTTCAGGCAGGCCTCCGGAATGGCGAAGCCGCGTCGCGCCAGCAGGGCCAGGGCTTCGTCGTAGAGGCTGGGCGTGTTGAGGGCCTCGGTCAGCTCGGCATGGACCGGCGGATCGCTCTCGAACACCTCCAGGGTGCGGGCGTTCTTGGCCCCGAGCAGGAATTCGATCTGGCGGTACTGGTGGGACTGGAAGCCGCTGCTGGTCCCCAGGGCGTCGCGGAAGCGGCTGTAGTCGGCCGGGGTCATGGTGGCGAGGATTTCCCAGGCCTGGATCATCTGGGTCTGGATACGGCCGACCCGGCTGAGCATCTTGAAGGCGGGCTTCAGATCGCCGTCCCGGATATGCCCCAGGGCGCCGCGAAGCTCGTGCAGGCACAGCTTCATCCACAGTTCGCTCGACTGGTGGATGACGATGAACAGCAGCTCGTCATGCTCGTCGGAGCGCGGGCCCTGGGCGCTCAGCACCTTGTCCAGCTGCAGGTACTGGCCGTAGCTCAGGGACTTCGACAGGTCCCAGGTCACGCCTTCGTAGGGGTCTTTCTCGCTCATGGGTGAGGTTTAACCCGGTTCGGCCCTTCACACACCGCTTGTCCTTCCCCCGCGTATCCCTGCTAGCCTGAAAGAAAACCGGGAGGACATCATGAGCGATCTGGTGCTGCGCGACGACCGCGATGGGGCGACGACCCTGACGCTCAATCGGCCCGACAAGCTGAACGCCCTCAACGTCGAGCTGTTCAAGGCGCTGGACGACCAGGTCACCGCCATCGCCGCCGATGCCTCGGTGAGGCTGGTCATCCTGCGCGGGGCCGGCAAATGCTTCTCGGCCGGCCATGACCTTGGCGACATCGCCGCGGGCGAGAAACTGCCGCGCCCCAACTTCCAGGCCAGCGTCATCGAGCGGCTGGCAAACCTGCCCTTGCCGGTGATCACCGCCGTCCACGGCCACTGCTATACCGGCGCCCTGGAACTGGCCCTGGCCGGCGACATCATCTTCGCCTCGGAGGCCGCCAGGTTCGGCGACACCCACGCCAAATGGGCCCTGACCCCGGTCTGGGGCCTCAGCCAGCGGCTGCCGCGCCGGGTAGGGACCTACAGGGCCCGCGAAATGATGTTTACCTGCCGCACCTACGGCGGGCGGGAGGCGGCGGCCATCGGCCTGGCCAACATCTGCGTCGCGAACGACGAGTTCGAGACCGGCCTCGCCGCCCTGGCGGCCAGCATCCTGGCCAACAGCAGCTTCAGCCACGCCGCCAACAAGAAGCTGCTGATGGACACCGACGGCCTGCCGCAGAGCGTCGGCCTTGCCCATGAGGTGTTCCGCGGCGAAGGCCGGGGCCCGGACATGGAGGAGCGCATCGGCGCCTTCCAGAACAAGACGGCGAAGGTCAGCTAGTGAGCAGCCGACGGCAAAGCAGGCCGTTGAAGTAGGTCATCTGCCACAACGCGACGGCGACCGAGCCCATATGGGGGCGGCCGCCGTGGTGCAGGGATCCGGCCAGAGCCGCCATGATCCACAGGGCAACCCCGCTCAGCAGCAGGCTGCGGCCCCGCTCGGGCTCCAGGTCGCCGACCCGCAGGCCGCTGCCGCGCGACATCAACCAGACCAGCGTGAGAGCGACCATCAGGCCGCCGGCCGACCCTGCCGTCCAGGCGATCAGGTACGGCAGTTCGGCGCTCCAGAACGCCTCCACCCGGCCGCCGCACAGCCAGGAGGCCAGTCCCGCGATCGGAGCAGCCGGCGCCGCCAACAAGGCGTATTGCCACCAGCGGCGGAAGAGGGCCGGCCAAGGGGCGTTGCGCGAGGCGGCGTTCGAGATGCCCATCGTTGCTCGCTTCGGTGAGAGTGCAGGCTGACATCGCCGTCAATACGACGCAACATCGGATCATGAC
>SDZP01000389.1 GCA_004144935.1 Caulobacteraceae bacterium
TCCGGGCCCTCACGATCTGGTGAGCAGATGAAGTCTTATTTCACCGACTGCAGCTTTTCGACGGTCGCTGTGACGCGTTCGTTGAGCGGCTTCATGCTGTCCTTGACGGCGGCGGCGACGGTTTCACCCATCTTGCCGACTTCGGCCATGTAGAACTCCATGGCGCTCTTGGCCCAGGAGGTCTGCAGCTCGACGGCTTCCTGCACGCTTTTGGCGCCCGACAGGGCCTTGGCGGCGGCGACCTGGTTTTCCATCGCAGTCTTGGAATAGGCCATGTACTGCGCGCCCAGCGACTCGGCGCCCTTGGTGGCGGCGGTCACCGACGCGACGACGGCTTCCAGGTTCTTCTTGGAGTGGGCGTTCAGTTCGTTCAGACCGGCGAGGTTCTTCTCGACCTGGTCCTTGAAGGCCACGTTGCTGGCGGTGGTGAACTGCTCGACGGTGTTCTTGAGGGTTTCGGCGGCGGCCATGGAGAGGCTCCTTGAGGGCGTTGGCTTGGATCTGAATCGCCGAGGCACGGGGGAGGTTCGGCGCACCGGTGTTTTCTCATGCTGCACTGCAGCAGTCAACGAATTATTGTGCAGTGCACAATGACGCCTCTGTGAACCGAAAGGGCCGTCATTTCAGGCGGCTGCGGTGATTTCGCTCAAGAGGTGTTTACTTTGGCGCAAGGTCTGGCCGTGCATGCTATGGTGCATGTCGCCGCCGAAGGGGGGTGGCGCAACCCATTGATTCATCGACGGACGCAGCATGTACCAGCCCGCCGCCCGACGCGTTTTGTTTTCGGCTCTCGCCGCCGCTGCGATGATTTTCGCGCCGATTGTTAACGGTGCGGCGGTTGCCCAGGTTCCCTACGCGCAGATGCAGTCCGCGCCGCGCTCCAATCCGGCCGCGCAACCGAAATACGCCGCCGTCGTAGTCGACGCCAACTCGGGCGAGGTCCTCTACGCCAAGCGCGCCGACAGTCCGCGCTATCCCGCCTCCATAACCAAGGTGATGACCCTCTACCTAGCCTTCGAGGCGATCACCGAGGGACGGCTGAAGCCGACCGACCTGATCACCGTTTCGGCCAAGGCCGCCGCCCAACCGCCGACCAAACTCGGCCTCGCCGCCGGCGAGGTGATCACCGTCGATGACGCCATGAAGGCGCTGGCGGTGAAGTCGGCCAACGACATGGCCGTCGCCCTGGCCGAGCACATGGCCAACGGCTCGGAAGCCAAGTTCGCCGCCCTGATGACCCTGCGGGCCCAGGAGCTGGGCATGCTCAACACCCGCTTCGTCAACGCCTCCGGCCTGCCCGACAGCCGCCAGCTGTCCAGCGCCCGCGACATCGCCATCCTGTCGCGCGCCGTGATGCGCGACTATCCGCAGTACTACAGCCTGTTCAACCTGCGCACCTTCACCTACCGGGGCGTCAGCATGAACAACCACAACCGGCTGCTGAACCGCATGCCGGGCGTGGACGGCCTGAAGACCGGCTATACCAACGCCTCGGGCTACAACCTCGCCGCCTCCGGCGTGCAGGACGGCCGCCGGCTGATCGTCGTGATGCTCGGCGGCACCTCCAACGCCGCCCGCGACAACCACGTGCAGGACCTGCTGACCACCGGCTTCGATGTCATGCGTCGGCGCGATCGGGGCGAGCGCATCCTGGTCGCCCAGAACCTGTTCGAACCGCCGCCGCCGCCCGCGCCGCTGCAGTACGACACCGCCCAGGGCGACACCGACCTGCCGCGCGCCTACTTCGTGTCGGGCCCGGAAGTCGCCCCGGTGAAAGTCTCCAGCAGCATGGCGGAGGCGAAGAAGGCCGCGGCGGCCAAGAAGGTCCCCGCATCGAAGAAGCCCAAGGGCCAGTGGACGGTCCAGGCCGGCGCTTTCAAGAGCAAGGATCAGGCGCAGAGCCAGATGGGCACGATCAAGAAGCGCTTCAGCAAGGTGCTGGACGATGCCGAGGGCGTCATCGGCGCCAAGGTGGGCGGCTTCTTCCGGGTGCGTTTCGTGGGCCTCACCGCCGACGACGCCCGCGCCGCCTGCAAGGCCCTCAGCGCCAAGAAACAGACCTGCATGGTCGTGGCCCCCGGCCGCTGACCGGCAACCCTGGCGCCGCGCCTGCGTTGCCCCTGCACACAGGGAGGCGATGATGCCCGCGCAATGGCGAATTCAGGTCTGGCTGGGTGACAACACCTCGGCCCAGGGCCGCATCCGCGACGAGACGATCACCGCCGATACCGAAGCCGAGGCCCTGGCCATCGTCGCCCGCCGGGCCGCGGACGAGGTCGATGGCGAGGTGCTGACCGACGGCCAGGAAGAGGTCTTCTCCCGCACCGAAGTCACCAGCGGGGCGGTCGAGCACGGCTCCACCGCCGGCGACACCAAGGCCTGATCGCCGCATTTCCGATCCCCGCCGCTTGCGGTAGGACTAACGGTCGGGGAGCGACGCATGCAACACCTTCTGATCGGCCTGGGCGGCATCATCCTGATCCTGGGCGTCGCCGTCCTGCTGTCGCGGGGTCGCCGCCGCATCAACCTGCGCATCGTCGCCAGCGCCTTCGCCCTGCAGGCGGCGATCGCCGTCTTCGTCCTCTACCTGCCGGCCGGACGCGCGGCCATGGCGGCGGCTGCCCATGGGGTGGAGGGCCTGCTCGGCTACAGCAAGGTCGGCATCGAGATGGTCTTCGGCGGCCTGACCAGCGTCAACGGCATCGCCAGTTTCGCCGTCAACATCCTGCCGATCATCGTCTTCTTCTCTGCCCTGGTGTCCATCCTCTACTATCTGGGCGTCATGCAGCTGGTGGTGAAATGGGGCGGTGGGGCGCTGCGCTGGCTTCTGGGTGTCGACAGAGTCGAGGGGCTCTATGCCGCCGCCAACGTGCTGGTCGGCCAGTCGGAATCCCCGCTGGTGGTGCGCGGCTACCTGCGCGGCCTGACCGACGCCCAGATCTTCGCCCTGATGGTGACCGGCATGGCCGGGGTGGCCGGCTCCATCCTCGCCGCCTACGCCCAGATGGGCGTGCGCATCGAATACCTGCTGGCGGCCGCCTTCATGTCCGCCCCCGGCGGCCTGCTGATGGCCAAGATCATCATGCCCGACGAGCCGGCCCCGCCGCCGGCCGAGGCCGACGAAGAGGTCCAGGCCATCGCCGCGATCACGCCGGTGGAGGAGCAGGAAGAGCGCCCGGCCAACATCATTATGGCTGCCTTCAACGGCGCCTCGGACGGCGTCCAGCTGGCGGTCGCCGTCGGGGCCATGC
>SDZP01000390.1 GCA_004144935.1 Caulobacteraceae bacterium
GGTGCACGGCATCCTGGTGCCCGGCGGCTTCGGCGAACGGGGGGCGGAGGGCAAGATCCTCGCCGCCGAGTTCGCCCGCGAGCGCAACGTACCCTATTTTGGAATCTGCTTCGGCATGCAGATGGCGGTCATCGAGGCCCTGCGCAACAAGGGGGGCGTGCCGACCGCCAGCTCCACCGAGTTCGGTCCCACCGACGAACCGGCTGTCGGCCTGATGACCGAATGGACGCAGGGCAACCAGCGGGTCCAGCGCAAGGAAGGCGACGACCTGGGCGGCACCATGCGGCTGGGGGCCTATGACGCCGCCCTGGCGCCGGGCTCGAAGGTGGCGGAGATCTACGGCGGGCTCGCCATCAGCGAGCGCCACCGCCACCGCTACGAGGTCAACATCAACTACCGCGAGGCCTTCGAGGCCGCCGGTCTGAAGATGACCGGCGCCTCGCCGGACGGCGTCCTGCCCGAGATCGTCGAGCGTGAGGACCATCCCTGGTTCATCGGGGTGCAGTTCCACCCGGAACTGAAGAGCCGCCCGTTCGCGCCGCATCCGCTGTTCGCCAGCTTCATCGCGGCGGCCAAGACCCAGAGCCGGCTGGTCTGACACCTTTTCCGCTGATCCCGACGAAGGCCGGGATCCAGCCCACCCACCGGCGGCGGCCCTTGGCCCCCTGTCCATGTCAGGTCGGAAAGAACTCTGGTCCCCGCGCGGATCCCGGCCTTCGCGGGGATGAGCGGAAGTAGGGGCATGTGGAGCTTGAAGGCCCGTGGGGAGGCCGCCCCCGAAATCCCGATCAGCGGTGGCAGCTGAACGCCTGGAAGCTGTCCGTGCCGAGGTTGTCGTCGTAGATGGCCTCGCACTCGATGATGTCGGCCGGCAGCCGCCGGGTCAGGGCGACGTCGGCGCCGTCATACTGGCAGGTCAGCCAGATGTTCCTGCGGTTGCGGCCCAGAACCCAGACGTTGGTGGTTCGGCTGCCCTCGGCCCGCGATTCGTCCGGCGCGAGGTAGGCCTGCTCGGCCGGCGGCCCGTCGGACAGCAGGACGGTCATCAGCGCGCCCTGGTAGATGTTCAGCCGCTGGGCGGTCCAGCCGGCCGGCGCCTGGGCGGTCTGCTCGGTCTTCAGCCTGGCGGGGCAGAGCGGGGCGACATTGTCCGGCGCGGCCACGCCCGCCGCCGGCGCCAGCAGCGCGCAAAGGCCGGCCGCCAGCAGCGCCTTGCGCATCCAGATCCCCGTCATCGCCCTGTTTCCCTCATGCCTGATCCCGGCAGGATGCCACAGCTTCGGCGCCAAAGGTGATTCGCCCGAGCCCTGGAAAACCGGCCGGGTCCGGGCCAGGATGGGCGGCCTGACGTCCGTGAACCGCGGCTGCAGCGCCCGGATCAGCCGGACTTGCATCGCCGGGCCTGATCGGGCATACACCCCCGCTCACGCGGCGGCCCCCAACGGCCGCCGTACCGTTTCATGCTCAGCGAGCAAAGATAGTCCGATGGCCGTTCCTAAACGCAAAACCTCGCCCTCCAAGCGCAACATGCGTCGTTCGCACCACGCCCTGGGCGCCAACTCCTTCGTCGAAGACAAGGACACCGGCGAGATGCGCCGGCCGCACCACGTCGACCTGAAGACCGGCATGTACAACGGTCGTCAGATCATCACGCCGAAGGAAGACTAGTCTTTCACCTCGACTGAGGTCGCCAGACGCCGCCCGCGCAACTGCGCAGGCGGCGTTTCGCGTTTCTACTGACCGCGGCCGCGGGCCTGGATGCCGGCGCGGCGGGCCTCGACCGCTTCCGGCGTGACCTTCCGGTTGTGCTTGCTGGAGCGCTTGTGCTCGAGGGCCATGGCGTCCTCGAAGCTGCGGCCGAAGCCGTCGTCGATCAGGCGCTTGTAGAAGGTCAGGGTCTCGACGGGGATGGTCGCCATGTCGGCGGCCAGCTTCATCGCCGCCGGCATCAACTCGTCGGCGGACACTACCCGGTTGACCAGCCCCCAGTCGGCCGCTGTCTTCGCGTCGAGGAAGTTGCCCGTCAGGCTCAGCTCCTTGGCGCGGTAGACGCCCAGCAGCCGCGACAGCTTCTGCGACAGGCCCCAGCCCGGCATGATGCCGACCCGGGCGTGGGTGTCGGCGAAGCGGGCGTTTTCCGAAGCGATCAGCACGTCGCAGGCCAGCGCCAGCTCGAACCCGCCGGTGATGGCCACGCCGTTGATCGCCCCGATCACCGGCTTGGTGCAGAGCTCGATCGCCTTGACCGGGTTCTCCTCGGCCCCCTCGGCGTTGGCGGCCCCCATGGCCTTGGCGTCCGAGCCCAGCTCCTTGAGGTCCAGACCCGCGGTGAAGGCCCGCGTGCCCGCGCCGGTCAGCACCACCACGGAGACGTCCGCGTCGGCGTCGATGTCGACCATCGCCTTGTACAGTTCCGAGCGCAGCGCCTTGGAGAGGGCGTTCATCGCCTCGGGGCGGTTCAGGGTGACGACGGCGATGCCGTCCTTCTTTTCGACCAGCAGCATGGGTGTCTCCTTCTTGGCCTAGGCAAGGCCACCCGACGCAACGACAGTCAAGCTTGCCAGGCCGGCGCCGCGATGATGCACTGCCCCCATGCTGTTGCTCGCCGCGCTCGCCGTCTTCGCCATGTCGGACCCATCTCCGGACCCAGAGATGACCTTGTCGCCGGCGGGCATTCGCGAGTTTCAGGTTGGCGCGACCTTCGAGAGCGTCCGCTCGGCCACCGACTGGCCGCTCAGTCCCGACACCGGTGAAGCCGAGCGCTGCGAGGAATACCGGGTCGGTGACGACATAGGCCTCTATTTCATGGTCGAGGACGGGCGGCTGACGCGGGTGACGGTCACCGATCCAGGCTGGTTCACGACGGAAGGCATAGAGGTCGGCGACTCCGGCGACGCCGTCCGCGCCGCTTATGGCGACAAGGTGGTCCGCCAGGTCGCGCCCTACGCCGATGCGCCCGCCCATGATCTGCTGGTCTGGACCGGCCAGGAGGTCGGCTACCGCTTCGAGCTCGACGCAGATGGACGGGTCGCTGCCATTCACGCCGGGTCGCGGTCCATCGAGTACATCGAAGGCTGCCTCTGAAGGTTGCCCACAAGGCCCCTGGCGGCTAAGCACCCGCCAGCCTGCGCAAAGGGAGCCCCATGGCCGAGATCATCGACATCATCGCCCGCGAAATCCTCGACAGCCGGGGCAACCCGACGGTCGAAGTCGATGTGGTCCTGGAAGATGGCTCCTTCGGCCGCGC
>SDZP01000055.1 GCA_004144935.1 Caulobacteraceae bacterium
GTGGCGGGCCATGCCGAGGCCGTCCTCGAAGCCCGGATCGCTGTTGAACTCGGCGTAGGCGCCATCGAGCACCAGCACCACCGAGGGCGGCAGGCCCTCATGCAGGCGGCGGACCTCTTCGGCGCTGATCCAGGTGCCGGTGGGGTTGGCCGCCTGCATGAGGGCCTGCCGCCCTCGGTGGTGCTGGTGCTCGATGGCGCCTACGCCGAGTTCAACAGCGATCCGGGCTTCGAGGACGGCCTCGGCATGGCCCGCCACGCCGACGATATCGTCGTCACCCGCACCTTCTCCAAGATCCACGGCCTGGCCGCCCTGCGCGTCGGCTGGGGCTACCTGCCGGCCGAGATGGCCAGCGCCGTCGACCGCATCCGCCTGCCCTTCAACATCAACATCCCGGCCCAGCTGGCCGCGGTCGCCGCCCTCGGCGACGACGGCTTCGTCGCCCGCTCCCTGGCCCTGGTCGAGCAGTGGCGCCCCTGGCTGACCCAGCAGATCAGCGGGCTTGGCCTCGACGTCGTGCCCAGCGCCGCCAACTTCGTGCTGGTCGGCTTCCCCGCCGCGCCCGGCAGGACCGCCGTCGAGGCCGAGGCCTTCCTGGCGACCAAGGGCCTGCTGACCCGCGGCGTCGGCAACTACGGCCTGCCCGGCCACCTGCGCATCACCATCGGCCTGGAACAGCACAACCGCGCCGTCGTCGAGGGCCTGGCGGAGTTCATGGGCCAATGACCACACTTCCGGTCTTCGAGCGGCTGACCGTCATCGGCTGCGGCCTGATCGGCTCCTCGGTCGTCCGCGCCGCCCGCGAATACAGGGCCGCCGGCCACATCACCGTCGCCGACATCAGCCAGACGGTGCTCGACCGGGTCGCCGCGCTCGGCATCGCCGACGCCGTCGAGGCCGATCTCGGCAAGGCCGTCGAGGACGCCGACCTGGTGATCTTCGCCACCCCGGTGCTGGCAGTCGCCGACGTCATGGCCTCCATCGCCCCGCACCTGAAGCCCGGCGCGACCATCTCCGACGTCGGGTCGGTCAAGGGCAGCGTCTCCGAAGCCATGCAGGCCGCCGCCCCGGCCGGGGTGCACATCATTCCCGGCCACCCGATCGCCGGCACCGAGCAGTCGGGCCCCGACGCCGGCTTCGCCGAGCTGTTCCAGGACCGCTGGACGATCCTGACCCCCATCGCCGCCCGCCACGACGACGCCTACGCGCTCGCGGTCGCCAGGCTGGCCAGCTTCTGGCGCACCCTCGGCGCCCAGGTCGAGCAGATGGACGAGCGGCACCACGACCTGGTCCTGGCCGTCACCAGCCACCTGCCCCACCTGATCGCCTACAACATCGTCGGCACCGCCGCCGACCTGGAGGAGGTCACCCAGGCCGAGGTGATGAAATACTCGGCCGGCGGTTTCCGCGACTTCACCCGCATCGCCGCCTCCGACCCGACCATGTGGCGCGACATCTTCGTCGCCAACCGCGAGGCGGTGCTCGATGTCCTGGGCCGCTTCACCGAGGACCTGCAGGCGCTGTCCCGCGCCATCCGCTGGGGCGAGGCCGAAAAGCTGCACGAGCTGTTCACCCGCACCCGCGAGATCCGCCGCGGCGTCATCGCGCTGGGCCAGGAAAGCCCGGAACCGAACTTCGGCCGCGATCGCGGCAAGCACTAACTGCCGGTCACCGCTCGCCGCAGGTTGACCAGCACCTTGCCGCAGTCGGTCTTCATCCCCGCTCGAACCACCTCGGCGGGCAGCTTGATGTCCGCCGCCACGCGGTTCTCGTAGATGACCCGCGTCCCCTTGCCGCGCGCCTCCAGCCGCCACTCGCCCTGCATCGCCTTCAGGTCGCCGCCGACCTTGCGGAAGGTGATACGGCTGTAGGGCGTGTAGTCGGCCCGTACGAGGTTGCGGATCGTCGGCACGAACATGTTGCCCTGGCTCACCTGCTCGCGCACGTCCCAGCCCGGTCCCTTCTGCGTCACCCGGCAGACGGTCAGGTTCGCGATGACCTTCCTGGCCTGGGCGCAATCGACCAGCACCGCCCAGACCTTCTGGGGCGAGGCGTCGATATCGATGGCGCCGTGGATGGCGGCGGCCTCTCCCGCCTGGCTGACCGTGACCCAGGGCTTTCCGGCCGCAAGCGTCTTTTCCGCCGACGGCGGCACCGGCGCCGCGGCCGCAATGCCGGCCGTCAGGGCCATCGAAAGTCCGAGCATCAAGCGCCGCATCTGTCTCTCCCGGCCCGACCCGACCGTGTAGCTACGGGCACACACCCCCAGCGGATGGAGTGGCCGGCCATATTGGCGCTTGGCCTTGGTGAGAATCCCGTGTTACCCGCCGCGCCCTCAAGGAGAGACGACCCGTGGCGCACAAAGCCCCGTCCATGATCTGCAATATCCCCTCGCTCAGCGTCCAGCTGCGGCGCGAGGACGGTTGCGCATGGGAAGGGACCAACGCTTAGGGGACAATTCGAACCTTGAGATCGTACGTAGGAACCCCTCCCGGCCACAGCCTGGAGGGGTTCCTTCGTTTCGAGGGTCTTCTTTCCAGTCCGTGACGCCGGGAGGGGATGGCAAAGGAAAGGAAAAGCCCGATGAGCGGCTTCGAAGCGTTTGAAAGCGATGGGGTCCACATCAAGGCCTGGACCCGGGGCGTGCCGATCGAGGAGTCGGCGATGAAGCAGCTGCGCAACGTCGCCAGCCTGCCCTTCATCCACAAGCATCTGGCGGTGATGCCGGACGTCCACTGGGGCATGGGCGCGACCGTCGGCTCGGTGATCCCGACGCTCGGGGCGATCATCCCGGCGGCGGTCGGCGTCGACATCGGCTGCGGCATGATGGCGGCGCGGCTGAACATCCGGGCCGAACACCTGCCCGACAACCTGTTCGAGATCCGCAGCCTGATCGAGGCGGCCGTCCCGCACGGCCGGACCGACAACGGCGGTCGCAATGACGTCGGCGCCTGGCAGTCCGAACCGCCGGAAGCGGCCAGGACCCGGTGGGCGGCGCTGGAGGCCGGCTACCAGGCCGTGGTCGACAAGCATCCGAAGGCGGCGCACCCGCGTGGCTTTGGTCACCTGGGCACGCTTGGCACCGGCAACCACTTCATCGAGCTCTGCCTCGATGAAGCCGGCGACGTCTGGGTGATGCTGCACTCCGGCTCGCGCGGCGTCGGCAACCGGTTCGGCTCCTACTTCATCGAACGGGCCAAGCAGGACATGCGGCGCTGGTTCATCAACCTGCCGGACCAGGACCTGGCCTACTTCCCGGAAGGGTCGGAAGGCTTCACCGACTACATCCGGGCGGTGAACTGGGCCCAGAAGTACGCCCGCGCCAACCGGGAGGTGATGATGGAGCAGGTGCTGGGCGTGCTGAAGGCCCAGTTCCCGACTCTTGCGGTGACGCAGGAGGCGGTGAACTGCCACCACAACTACGTCACCAGGGAACGGCACTTCGGCAAGGACGTCTTCATCACCCGCAAGGGCGCGGTGTCGGCGAAGGACGGCGAACTGGGGATCATCCCGGGCTCGATGGGCGCGAAATCGTTCATCGTGCGCGGCAAGGGCAACCCGGACAGCTTCTGCACCTGCTCGCACGGCGCCGGCCGGGCGATGAGCCGGACCGAAGCCAAGCGGCGGTTCACCGTCGAGGACCATGTGGCGGCCACCGCCGGCGTCGAGTGCCGCAAGGACGCCGAGGTGATCGATGAAACGCCGATGGCCTACAAGGACATCGACGCGGTGATGGCGGCGCAGGCCGACCTGGTCGATATCGTCCACACGCTTCGGCAGGTGGTCTGTGTGAAGGGCTAGAGCAGCGCCGTCGGAGGAAACTCCGGCGGCGTCTGCTTGTGCGGCCGATGCCGCCGCCCCACATCCCCTTCATCAACCGGGGATATCAGGCATGTTCGATCATCTGTCCGTCGGCGTTCGCGATCTGGCTGCAGCACGGCGTTTCTACGACGCCTTCTTCGCCCCGCTTGGCTGCGCCAACGCCTGCTCGGCCGAGGCCGAGCTGGCCTACGGCCCGGGCGGAACCAGCCGCCAGTTCTACCTCTACCCGGTCGACGGCTCGCAGGTCGCGGGCCTGGGAACCCACATTGCCTTTTCAGCCGACAGCCGCACCGCCGTCGACCAGGCCTACGCCGCCGCCGTGGCGGCCGGGGCGACCACCATCCGCGCCGCCGGCCCGCATCCGGACATCGCGCCGGACTACTACGGCGCCGTCATCCTCGACCCCGACGGCAACAAGCTCGAGATCGTCGCCGACACCATGCACTGAAGGGGCTAACGGCCGGTCCAGCCGGCCGCGAGCGCCTGCGGAAACTTGTCCTCGATAAGCCGGGCGTTGATCCCGTGTTCCAGCCAGACCTTGGCCGCACACAGCACGGTGGTGAAACCGCCGTTGCTGTCCAGGGCCTGGGCCACGACGGACTTTGCATCGCCGTGGAAGCCGCCGTTGGTCACCTCGACGAAGGTCTGCCCGTCATCGAGGGCGGTGAAGGTCATCTCCACCCGCGATAAATTCCCTTGCCCGCCCCAATCGTAGATAATGGTCTTGTCCGCTTCGATAGCGCGGACGTGGATGTGGTCGGCGTGGCCGTACATCTCCCAGTCCCACTGCACCGTCTCACCGGCCACCAGCGGCCCGCTCGCCTTGCTGAACCAGAACTTCGTCGTCACCGCCGGGTCGACGAAGGCCTCGAACACCTTCGCCACCGGCGCGCGGATCATGGTCTGCGCCTTCGCCACCGGATCTTTGGACATCGTCATATCTCCCTACGGCATGACCTGCGGCGTCGGCTCGCCGTTCTCCAGCAGGCTCTTGAGCGCCGACATGATCGCCGGCCAGCCGTTGCTGACGCCCTTGCGCTGCTGGCTGTCATCCGGGAAGCCGTCGTGGGTGACGGTCAGCCGCACGCTGTCCTCGACCGGCTCCAGCAGATAGGTCACCTGCGTCGTCGGCGAGGCGGTCTCGAAGGTGTAGCTCAGCTTGCGGGGCGGATCGCTCTCCAGCACCACCCCCTGGAAGTCGATGCTGCCGTCCGGCGCATAAAGAACGTGCTTCGAACCGGCCTGCCAGTCGCTCTCGGAGCGCCGTCCAAACCAGATCTTGGGCCGGACCTCCGGGTCCAGCAGGGCGTCCCACAGCTTCTGCGGCGTGGTGCGGATGTAGATCACATAGACAAAGGCCGGGTCGCTCATTCGGTGTCCCCTTCTGGGCTTTCGAGTTGGCTCTTGAACGCCACCAGGTCCTTGACCCGCGCACGCTCGAACTTGCCGATCCAGCGGTCGGCGATCTCCGCGATGGGCACCGGATTGAGGTAGTGCAGCTTCTCCCGTCCCCGCTTGACCGCGGCGACGAGGTTGGCGTCCTCGAGCACGCCGAGGTGCTTGCTCACCGCCTGGCGGCTCATCGCCAGGCCGTCGCAAAGCTCCAACAACGTCTGTCCGTTGCGCGCGAACAGCCGGTCCAGCAGGGCGCGTCGGCTTGGATCAGCCAGCGCGCGAAAGACCGCGTCCGTTTCCATCGAGGACCAAAATAGGCAACTCTTTGGTTGCCTGTCAAGACAGGGCGCTAGATCGTCCGGTTGCCCTGTTCCAGCGCGTCCAGCACCGCCTCTGGCCGCCATTCGATAACCTGCAGATAGGCCAGCAAGGCCGCGTCCGGCAGCGTTCGGCCCGCCTCGATCTCGCAGAGGGCGTCGGCGTCGAGATGGAAGGTCCGGGCGAACGCGTCCTGGGTCAGCCCCGTGCCCCAGCGCACCCGCTGGACCATCGCCCGGGCGCAGAAGCTGCCTTCCGGCCGCGCCGTCTCATCGATAGGCCGGTCGGGATGAATGGGCGCCATATGCATCGTCGTCTCTCCGTCCCGCCCCGACGAGAGAGGCTGTAGACGGCCAACATCGCCGCAAGACGACCGTTTTAAGTCAAAGGCTTGGCGCTTCGTCCTCAGACGGACATTCAGGGTTTCACGAGCGCCACGATCAGCCCGTCATAGCCCTTGTCACCCACCGTCTGCAGCGCCGTGGCGTCCACCCGGGGCTCGGCGGCGATCAGTTCGGCCAGCCGGCGCACCCCCTGCACCGAGGCGTCGCCGTTCTCGTCGATCACCGCGCCGCCGCGCACGACATTGTCGACGATGATCAGCCCGCCCGGCCGGGTCATCTTCAGCGCCCAGGCGAAATAGCCGGGGTTCGAAGGCTTGTCGGCGTCGATGAACACCAGGTCGAAGGGCGGACCACTCTCGGCCTCCAGCCCCGGCAGCAGCTCCAGCGCCGGCCCCTGGCGAACCTCCGCGACCCCGTCCAGCCCGGCGAAGGCCAGGTTGGCCCGGGCCACGGCCGCATGGTGGGGGTCGATCTCCAGGGTGACCAGCCGGCCCCCCTCGCCCAGTGCCCGCGCCAGCCAGATGGTGCTGTAGCCGCCCAGGGTCCCGACCTCGAGGATGGCCTTGGCCCCGATCGACCGGGCCAGCAGGTTCAAGAGCTTGCCCTGGTTGGCCGCCACGGCGATGGCCGGCAGGCCCTCGGCCCGGCTCTTGGCCAGGGCATGGTCGAGGGTGGCGTCATTAGCCCCCAGGCTGTCGTTGAAGTAGCCGTCGACGGCGGTCCACAGAGGTTGGGTCATGCCGCACCATAGCCCTCTCCCATCGGGAGAGGGAAGAATCAGCCCGTCTTCAAAAACGCCGTCGTCGCCTCGATGGCCTCGACCAGCCCGACCCGCTGGATCTCGACCCCCTCCGGCAAACCCGCGAACAGCCGCGTCGGCGAGGCCGGATCGAGCATGACGAACACCCCCTTGTCGTCGGCCCGCCGGATCAGCCGCCCGAACGCCTGGGCGATGCGGTTGCGGGCCACGGCATCGTCATAGGTCTTGCCGCCGAACCTTGCCCGCCTTGCCTTGTGCAGGATGTCGGGCCGGGGCCAGGGCGCGCGGTCGAAGACCAGCAGCCGCAGCGATCGGCCCGGCACGTCGACCCCGTCGCGCACCGCATCGGTGCCCAGCAGGCAGCTGTCCTCCTCGGCCCGGAAGATGTCCACCAGCCCGCCGACCTCGATGGGATCGACATGCTGGGCGTAGAGCGCCAGCCCCTTGTCGGCCAGCGGCGCGGCGATCCGCTCATGCACAGCCCGCAGGCGGCGGATGGCGGTGAACAGCCCCACGCCGCCGCCGCCGGCCGCCAGGAACAGTTCCCGCATCGCCGCCGCCACCTGCCGGGCGTCGTCCTTGGCCACGTCGGTCACCACGAACGCCCGGGCCTGATTGGCGTAGTCGAAGGGCGAGGCCAGCCGGATGGTCTTGGGCCGTTCCGGCAGCCGCGCCCCGCCCGTGCGCATCTCGGCGAGGGCGAAGGGGTCTTCCGACGACGGATCGGTCAGGGTGGCGCTGGTCACCAGCACGCCATGGGCCGGGGCCAGCACGGCGGCGGTCAGGGGTTCGGTCGGGTCGACCCAATGCCGGCGGCTGGAGGCGTCGACCACCCGGCCGTACATGAAGGTGGCGTCGAACCAGTCGACGAAGTCCGGATCGTCCTCGGCGTTCTCCTCGATGGCCTTCAGCATCGAGCGCCAGGCCGGCAGGGTCATCCGCGCCCGGCGATCCAGCCCCCGCAACGCCCCCTCGATCCGCGCCCGCTCGCTGGTCCCCAGTTCGTCGGAGTCGTCGTCGAGCACGTCCTCCAGATGCCGCGCCAGCGCCAGCAGCGGGGCCTCGACCGAAGCCAGCGCCGAAGCCGCCTCGGCGGCCGTCTCCCGCACCCGGTCGATGGCCGGCCGCGCCTGGCATTCCATGCCGATGTCGGCGGCCCCGGCGTTGCGCTCGCTGTTGCGCGCTCGCAGCTGCTCCAGCACGGCGGCGAGGAAGTTCTCCACGGGCCCGATGGGATTGATCTCGCCATTCGGCGGCGCGATCCGCCCGGACCAGCCCTCGCCCGGCAGCACCGCCGCCGCCCGTGTCACCTCGTTCAGCGCCCGCCGCGCCTCCTCCCGGTCGCCCAGCACGTCGAGCAGCCGGTGCTCGAGCCCCCTGCCTCGCCGCCCGCGCGACTCCGGCCCGCGGATCCAGCGCCGCAGCTCCGCCGCCTCCGCCCCGCTCAGCGCCGCCGAAAAGGCAGAGTCTGCGGCGTCGAACAGATGGTGGCCCTCGTCGAAGACGATGCGCTTCAGCTGCGCTGTCTCGACGTCGCCCTTGCTGCCGCGCGCCCGCCGGGCCCCGTCGAAGGCCGCCTGGGTCAGCACCAGGGCATGGTTGGCGATCACCAGGTCGGCCCGACGGCTGGCCCGGATCGCCTTCTCGACGTAGCAGGCGCGGTAGTGGCCACAGGCGGCATGCACGCACTCGCCCCGCCGGTCGACGAGGTTGGCGGCGCTCGCCTGCGCCGAAGGCGGGATGGCGAACAGGCTGGGCAGCCAGGCCGGGAAGTCGCCGCCGGTCATGTCGCCGTCCCGCGTCGCCCGCACCCAGCGCGCCGCCAGCCCCATGCCGACGACATCGCCGTTGCCCAGCTGCGCGGTCTGCACCTGCTCCTGGAAGTTCAGCAGGCAGAGGTAGTTCTCGCGCCCCTTGCGCACCACCGCCTTGCGGGCTCGCACGGCGGGATCGGGGAAGATCGAGGCGCTTTCCCGTTCGATCTGCCGCTGCAGGGCGCGGGTGTAGGTGCTGATCCAGACGGCCGGCCCGTTCTCCTCGGCCCAGAGCGAGGCCGGCGCCAGATAGCCCAGCGTCTTGCCGACCCCGGTGCCCGCCTCGGCCAGCACCATGCGAGGTTCGCCCTCCTTGTCGCGCGGAGAGAAGGCGAAGGCGGTCTCGGCGGCGAAAACCGCCTGCATCGGCCGCGCCTCATCCAGGCCCGAGCGCTGCAGCAGCAGGGTCAGGCGCTCCTCGGCCGCCTTGGCCGTGACCGGCCGCGAGCCCGGCTCGCCGGGCGGGGCCTGATCCTCCCATTCCGACACCCGGGCCCAGACATCCAGGCCAGAGCCCCGCCGCCCCGCCTCGCCGACGGTGCGGCTGCGCAGGGCGTTGATCACCGCCGGACCCCAGGCCCAGCCGGCCCGGTCCATGGTCTCGGCCAGGTTCAGGGCCTCTTCGCGGGACGGCCAGGGCGTGGTCTCCAGATCGCGCAGCATCACCTCGCAGGCCTCGCGCAGGGTGGCGGCCTGCTCGACCGCGCCCTTCGGCTCGGGCAGTCCCAACGCCTGCGACAGCCCTACCGCGGAGGGGGCGGCGAACCGGGCCGGCTTGACGAAGGCGAACAGTTCAAGGGCGTCGAACACGCCCCGCGCCCGGGGCGGCGTGTTGAGGCCCAGCCGCTTGGCGGTCATCCCGGCATGCACCACCAGCACCGGCCCGGCCTCGGCCAGGTCCCGCGCCGCCGGCGGCCGCAGTTCTCTCGGCCCGTGCCCGTCGGCGACGGCGCACCGAGGCCCCGGCAGCACGATGAGGGCCGGCGCGAGAGTCAGGCTGGAGGAGACGGCGTTCACCTGATTTTCCTAGTCCGATCCGCCCCGAAACGAAAGGGGAACGACGGCTAGCGCGTCAATCGCGCGCGCAAGGCCTCGATATCCTCGACGAACCAAATGCTCCGCCCGCGATTGCACTCCGCCACATAGGCCGCCAGCGACTCACTTCGCGCCACCGTCGCCGACACATCGCCGACGATCGCCAACCGCAGACGGTAGTTGGTGAATTTCTGCGTCACCTCGCCCGCCAGCCGGCTGGAGAGGTCCAGGAAGGCCGGTGCAAGACGCTCGACGGGAATGGCCACCGTGTCGGCGCCCGCGCCCATCGCATCGCCGATGAAGTCGAGGGCGTCCTCGCCCTTGGTCACCACCGGCCCGTCGGACGCTGCGACCAGAACCTTCGCCTCACCGATGTCGATGATCTGCATGCATGCGTCTCCAATCCTGGGCAGATTAGCACAGGCCGCGCCTCGCCTCTCGAAACAGAAGGGGAACATGCTATATCGAGCGGGATGACCGCCGCCGCGCTTCCCGCGCTCCTTCCCGAACGCTTCGAAGCCTGGTTCGCCGGTCGCGGCTGGGCGGCGCGCCAGCATCAGCTAGACATGGTCCAGGCGGGCCTGGATGAGGCGCACGCCCTGCTCATCGCCCCGACCGGTGGCGGCAAGACGCTTGCGGGCTTTCTGCCCAGCCTGATCGAGCTGTCGCAGCGACCGAAGCCCAACACCCCGCGCGGCGTCCACACCCTCTACATCTCGCCGCTGAAGGCCCTGGCCGTCGACGTCGAGCGCAACCTGATGACGCCCATCGCCCAGATGGGTCTGAACATCAGCGCCGAATCCCGCACCGGCGACACCGGCGAGGCCCGAAAGGTCCGTCAGCGGATCAAGCCGCCGGACATCCTGCTGACCACGCCCGAACAGCTGGCTCTGTTCTGCGCCTGGGAAGGCGCGCGGCTGTATTTCGAGGACCTGCGCTGCATCATCATCGACGAGATCCACAGCCTCTGGCCGCAGAAGCGCGGCGACCTCCTGGCCCTGGACATCGCCCGGCTGCAGCAGTTCGCGCCGCGCATGCGCCGGGTGGGCCTGTCGGCGACGGTCGATGATCCGGACATGATCCGGCGCTGGCTGTCGCCGGCCGGCGGCGAGTCTGCCGACCCCGCCGAAGCGGTCCGCCTGGTGCGCGGTCCGCCCGGTCCCCTGCCTCAGGTCGAGGTGTTGATCTCGGAGGGTCGCGTCCCCTGGGCCGGTCACACGGCCCAGCACGCCATGGCCGACGTCTATGAGGTCATCAAGCGCCACAAGACCTCGCTGATCTTCGTCAACACCCGCTTCCAGGCCGAGTTCGCCTTCCAGGAACTGTGGAAGCTCAACGACGACAACCTGCCCATCGCCCTGCACCACGGCAGCCTCGCCGCCGAGCAGCGGCGCAAGGTCGAGTCGGCCATGGCCAAGGGCGACCTGCGCGCCGTGGTCTGCACCTCGACCCTCGATCTCGGCATCGACTGGGGCGATGTCGACCTGGTCATCCAGCTGGCCGCGCCGAAGGGCGCCTCGCGGATGGTGCAGCGCATCGGCCGGGCCAACCACCGGCTGGACGAGCCCTCCAAGGCCATCTTCGTGCCCGCCAACCGCTTCGAGGTTCTCGAATGCCAGGCCGCCCGCGAAGCCATCGCCGAAAACGCCTTCGACGCCGAGCCGGCGCGTATCGGCGCCCTCGATGTTCTGGCCCAGCACGTCATGGGCTGCGCCGTCTCCGAGCCCTTCGACCTGCTGGCCCTCTACGACGAGGTCCGCACCGCCGGTCCCTATCGCGATCTGGCCTGGGAAGATTTCGAGCAGGTCGTGGAGTTCGTTTCCACCGGCGGCTACGCCCTGCGCACCTATGACCGCTTCCGCCGGATCGTGAAGAACGCCGACGGGCTGTGGACGGTGCGCAACGCCCAGACCGCCCAGCGCCACCGGATGAACGTCGGCGCCATCGTCTCGCCCGCCGTCATCAACATCCGCATGGCCGGCCGCCGCGGTACGGTCGGACGCAAGATCGGCGAGGTCGAGGAGGGCTATCTCGAAATGCTGGAGCCCGGCGACACCTTCATCTTCGCCGGCGGCGTCTGGCGTCTGCAGGGCGTCACCTCGACCGACGCGCTGGTCACGCCCGCCCCCAACGACGATCCCAAGCTGCCCAGCTGGGGCGGGTCGAAGTTCGCCATCTCCACCTTCCTGGCCGCCAAGGTGCGCCGGATGATGAGCGAGCCGGACACCTGGAAGGACCTGCCGACGGACGTCTGCGAATGGCTGACCGTGCAGCAGGACAAGTCGATGATCCCGACACCGCAGCAGATGCTGCTGGAGACCTTCCCGCGCGGCAAACGCCACTTCCTGGTCATCTACCCCTTCGAGGGGCGCCTCGCCCACACCACCCTGGCCATGCTGCTGACGCGGCGGCTGGACCGGCTGCGGGTGGGACCGCTGGGATTTGTGGTCAACGACTACGCCATGGCCATCTGGTCGCTGAAACCGATGGACGACCTCGATTTCGACTCACTGTTCGATCAGGACATGCTCGGAGACGACCTTGAGGCCTGGCTGGACGAGAGCTTCATGATGAAGCGGGCGTTCAAGGGCTGCGCCCTGATCGCCGGCCTCATCGAACGGCGGATGCCCGGGGCCGAGAAGTCCGGGCGGCAGGTGACCTTTTCAACCGATCTGATCTACGACGTGCTGCGCCGCCATCAACCCGATCACCTGCTGCTGCGCACCGCGCGCGTCGACGCCGCCAGCGGCATGATCGACGTCGCCCGCGTGGGTCAGATGCTGGACCGGATCAACGGCCAGATCCTGCATTCCCGCCTCGACCACCTCTCGCCCTTCGCCGTGCCCATCCTGCTGGAGATCGGCAAGGAGCGCGTCGGCGGCGATGCGGCCGACATGATCCTGGCCGAGGCGGCCGAGGACTTGATCGCCGAGGCCCTGTCGTGAACGCCCAGGCCCTGCGCGAGCGATCCTTCGCCACCAGCCCCTGCGGCGGCGTCGCCATGGCCATCCACGGCCACCCGGTGGTCATGCGCCACAGCGGCGCCTTGTGGCTGCCTATCGAGCGCATGCTGATCGTCGCCGACCTGCACTTCGAGAAAGGCAGCGCCTACGCGGCCCGAGGGCAGTTGCTGCCGCCGTACGATACGGTCGAGACCCTCAGCCGGCTGGAGGCCGAGACCGCCGCCACAACGCCGGCCATCCTGGTCTTCCTGGGCGACAGCTTCCACGACAGCCGGGCGGAGGACCGCCTTGCTCCGCTGGTCGCCGAGCGGATCGCCGCCCTCGCCCTCGGTCGAACCCTGATCTGGGCAGTCGGCAACCACGATGAGGACGGCCCCCGCGCCCTGCCCGGCGAGCTGGCCGACGAACTGAGCGTCGGAACGCTGGTCCTCCGCCACGAACCGCAAGGCGGTCGCCAGCCGGGAGAGATCGCCGGTCACCTGCACCCTTGCGCCCGACTGGTTGGCCGGGGCCGGGCGGTCCGCCGACGCTGCTTCGCCACCGATGGCGAGCGGGTCATCCTGCCGGCCTTCGGGGCCTATGCGGGCGGGCTGAACATCCGCGACAAGGCCTATGCGGGGATGTTCACGGCCCCGCCCCTGGCCGTGGCGCTCGGCAAGGACCGGGCGCATCCGCTCAGCTGGGCGATGCTCGGCGGGGACTGACGGCTACTGCGCGTAGATCGCCAGGCTTGCGGAGCTCTGGGCGTCCATCTGGCCGGTGACCGGCAGGCCCTTGTCCTTCTGGTAGGCTTTAAGCGCGCCCTCGAGCGCGGGCGAAGCCCTGCCGTCCTGCGGACCCTGGTAGTAGCCGAGCCGCGACAGGGCCCGCTGGGCCTGGGCCGCAGAGCCGACGGCCGGGGCGGCGGCCAGTCTGGTCGAGGCGTTGGGCGTCGCGGCGCGGTAGCCGCCAGCGGCCCGTTCGGCGCTGGCGCGGGCGGCCGGCGCCAGTTCGGCGCGCAGGCGGGCCGCGCTGGCCTTGGCCTCCGAGTCGCCCGACCGGCTGGCGATCAGGTACCATTTGTAAGCCTCGGCCCCGTTCTGCTTCACCCCGGAGCCGATCTCGTAGAGCTTGCCGAGATTATACTGGCTGTCGGTCAGGCCGAGGTCGGCGGCCCGCTGAAACCACTGGGCCGCGGTCGTCTGGTTGACGCTGCCGCCGGTGCCTTCGAAATAGTAGAGGCCGAGGTTGTGCATGGCCTTGCGGTCGCCGCCCTGGGCGGCCCGCTCGGTCCAGCGACGGGCCTCGGCCGGGTCCTTGGACACCCCGCCCTCGCCGTTCTCATAGAGTTTGGCGAGGTAGAACTGGGCCGGGGCATAGCCCTGGTTGGCCGACTTGCGCAGGTCGATCAGGCCGCCCGGCTGACGGGCCTCGACCCGGCGGACAGCGTCGTTGAACAGGGCGGCCGCGGTGACCGGGGCGGCGGCGGCCGGCGCGGGGGTCGCTGGCGTCGCGGCGGCGGCAGGGTCGGCCAGATCCGGCGCGATGGCCATGGCGACCCGGGGCCCGGTGGTCAGCGGCGGGGTGGTGTCGGCCTCGGCGGTCAGGATTTCCTGGGCGTCGGCTTCCTTGATCTGCAGGCCGCGGGCGATGCGGTCGCCCATCGTGCCCTGGCTTCCGCCGCTGTAA
>SDZP01000056.1 GCA_004144935.1 Caulobacteraceae bacterium
TCGCCCTCGACCTGGCCACGCGTGCGGAAGCGGAGGCGCTGGTCGAGACGCTGGGCGACAGCGTCGGCTTCTACAAGGTCGGGCTGCAGCTGCTGGCGACCGGCGGCATGGAGATGGCGCGGGACCTGAAGGCGCGCGGCCGGTCGGTGTTCCTCGACTGGAAACTGCACGACATCGGGGCGACGGTGGAAAAGGCGACGGCGGCCATCGTCGCCAGCGGGGCCTGCGATCTCTTGACCGTGCATGCCGAGCCGCAGGTCATGGCGGCGGCGGTCAAGGGGCGCGGCGGCGAGCGGGCGGCGAAAATCCTCGGCGTCACCGTGCTGACCAGCCTGACCGGACAGGACCTGGCCGAGCTGGGCTATGGCATGGGCGTCGAGGCGCTTATCGAGCGGCGGGTGCGCCAGGCGATCGACGCCGGCATCGACGGCGTGGTCGCCAGCCCGCACGAGGCCCACATCGCGAGGCGCATCGGCGGCCCGGACTTCCTGGTGGTGACGCCGGGGGTGCGGCCGGCCGGGGCGGCGATGAACGACCAGGCGCGGGCGGCGACCCCGGCCGACGCCCTGGCCGGCGGGGCCAGCCATCTGGTGGTCGGGCGGCCGATCACGGCGGCGGGCGATCCGAAAGCGGCGGCGCGGGCGATCTGTGCGGAAATGGCGGGAACGGTCCCGGCCTGACCTGTCTGGCCTCTAGGCCGAGGTTAGCGCTTCCAGTCGCCCGACCTGCCGCCGGTCTTCGAAATCAGCCTCACCTGGTCGATGACCATGCCTTTGTCGGCCGCCTTCAGCATGTCGTAGAGGGTCAGGCAGGCGACGGAGACGGCGGTCAGGGCTTCCATCTCCACACCCGTCGGGCCGGTGGTGCGGACCGTGGCGGTGACCTCGAAACCGTCGTCGCAAGGGGTGACCACCACCCCGACCTTGCTCAGCGCCAGGGGATGGCACAGCGGGATCAGGTCGCTGGTGCGCTTGGCCGCCATGACCCCGGCCAGTTCGGCGGTGGTGATGACGTCGCCCTTGGCGGCCTTGCCGGTAACGGCCAGATCGCGGACCTCCGGCGACGTGCGGACCAGCCCCGTCGCCACCGCTTCGCGCAGGGTCGAGACCTTGTCCGAGACGTCGACCATCCTGGCCCGGCCCTGGTCGTCCAGGTGGGTGAGCCGGCTCATGCCTCAAGCAACCGGGGCATCAACTCGACCATGTTGCAGGGCCGGTGGCGGCTGTCGAGCTGGGCGGCGATGACCTTGTCCCAGCCGTCGCGCACGGCCCCGTTGGAGCCCGGCAGGCAGAAGACGAAGACGCCGCCGACGATGCCGGCCAGGGCCCGCGACTGCAGGGTCGAGAGGCCGACGGTCTGGTAGCTGACCAGGTGGAAGATCACCGAGAAGCCGTCGATCTCCTTGTCGAACAGGGGCCGCACGGCTTCCGGCGTCACATCGCGCCCGGTGAGGCCGGTGCCGCCGGTGGTGACGATGGCGTCGACGCTGCCCGAGGCCACCCAGGCCTGGATCTGCATGCGGATGTTGTCGACGTCGTCCCTGACCATCCGCTTGTCGGCCAGCTCGTGGCCGGCGTCGGTCACACGGGACGCCAGCAGGTGGCCGGAGGTGTCGCTTTCCTCGTCGCGGGTGTCGGAGACGGTCAGCACGGCGACCCGCACCGGCTTGAAGGCCCAGGCCTCGTCGATCTTGCCGCCAATGGTCAGGCTCATTGCTCGTTCTCCGTATCCCAGCGTGCGGCGTCGGTCCTATCGCGGTCAGTGGGTTCGATCCAGCGGCTGCCGTCGGGGCCGTGCTCCTTCTTCCAGAAGGGCGCCCGCGACTTCAGCCAGTCCATCAGCTGGTCGCAGGCCTCGAAGGCGGCGCGGCGATGGGCGGCGGCGCAGGCCACGAAGACAATGGCCTCGCCGGGCGCGATCGGCCCGATGCGGTGGACGACCAGGGCGTCCTGCAGGCCGAATCGGTGGATGGCCGCGTCCACTGCCCTGGTGATCTCAAGGTCGGTGAAACCCTCGTAGGCTTCCAGTTCGAGTGTCGTCGTCTGGCCGCCTTCGGCCCGGGCGAGTCCGGTGAAGCTGGCGATGGCGCCGGTCTCTTCGCGGTCCGCGGAGAAGCGGGTCAGGAGCGCGCCCGGGTCGAACGGCGCGGTCTGCAGGGTGACGCTCATCCGCCGCTCATCGGCGGCAGGAAGGCCACCTCGCTGGCCTGGGTCAGGGCCACGTCGGCGCGGACCAGCGCCTTGTCGACGGCGACCTGCACCGACGGGCCGTCCAGGGCCTCGGCGAGGCGGGGATCGACCGACAGGGCCGCGCGGAGGGCCGACAGGCTGGCGGCGTCCACGGTCTTCTCGCGCCAGCCGGCGATATCGGCGAAGCGGCCAAACAGCAGGACCCTGGCCATCAGCCGCCCGTCGTCGACATGTGGCGGCTGAGGGCCGGAGCGCCGCCGATGCGGAAGTCGTGGCCCCTGGGCTTGCCCATGATCGCCGTGCGGATGGCATCGGCGAGCTCTGCGTCCGAGCCCCCCTGCCGCATCACCGCCCGCAGGTCGGTGGCGTCATCCTGGCCCAGGCAGGTGTGCAGGGTGCCGGTGCAGGTCAGGCGGACGCGATTGCAGGTTTCGCAGAAGTTGTGGCTGAGCGGGGTGATCAGGCCGAGCCGCCCGCCGGTCTCCCTGATCTGCAAATAGCGCGCCGGGCCGCCCGTGGAGAGGGGCAGGTCTTCCAGGGTCCAGTAGCTGGCCAGCTCGTCGCGGACGGCCTTCAGGCTGAGGTACTGATCGGTGCGGTCGCCTTCGACCTCGCCCAGCGGCATGGTCTCGATCAGGGTCAGGTCCATGCCCTCGCCATGGGCCCAGCGGATCAGGGCCGGAATCTCGGCGGCGTTGTCGCGGGCCAGGGCGACCGTGTTGATCTTCAGCTGGATGCCGGCGGCGCGGGCGACCTCGAGACCGGCCAGGACCTGGGCCAGGTCGCCGCCACGCGTCAGGGTCCTGAACAGGTCGGGCTTGAGGGTATCGAGCGAGACATTGATCCGCCGCACGCCGAGATCCGCCAGTTCGGCGGCATGGTGGGCCAGGCGGGTGCCGTTGGTGGTCAGTGTCAGTTCCTGCAGCGCACCGCTGCGCAGGTGGCGGGAGAGATTCCTGACCAGCTCCATGAAGCCCTTGCGGACCAGGGGCTCGCCGCCGGTCAGCCGCAGCTTCTTCACCCCCAGGCCGATGAAGACGGAGGCGACGCGGTCCAGTTCCTCGAGGCTAAGCACCTCGGCCTTGGGCAGGAAGACCATCCGCTCGGCCATGCAATAGACGCAGCGCAGGTCACAGCGGTCGGTTACCGACACCCGCAGGTAGGAGACCCGGCGCGCGAAGGCGTCCAGCAGCGGCGGGGCTGCCGTGGCGGTCGCTTGCGCGGGAGGGGCGTCGTAGGGTGTCATCGTCTTTCCCAGAATAGGCGTGAAGCGGCGATGGCGACAGGGGTTCCGGCGGAAGGCCGCTTTGAGGCGATTGTTCTGGCCGCCGGCCTCAGCCGCCGGTTCGGCGGACCCAAGCTGCTCGCCCCCTGGCGGGACGGCGTGCTGCTGGACGCGGCGCTGGGCTGCGCCTTCGCCAGCCCGGCGCGCAGGGTGACCGTGGTCACCGGCGGGCATGCGGCGGGGGTGACGACGGCGGCGGCGGCGTTTGCGGCGCGGATCGGCGCGGCGGAGCGGCTGGCCGTCGTCCACGCGGCCGACCATGGCGAAGGGCTGTCGGCGTCGCTGCGGGCGGGGATCGCCAGTCTGCCGGAGGATGCCGACGGGGCGTTCGTATTCCTGGCCGACATGCCGGCCATTCCGCCGCAGGTGGCCGGCACGATGATCGGCGCCCTGACGGTGGAGCACGATGCGGCCGCCCCGGTGTTCGAGGGCCGGCGAGGGCATCCGGTGCTGCTTGGCCGCGCCCTGTTCGAGCCGATCCGCCATCTGACCGGGGACCACGGGGCCGGGCATCTGTTGAAGGACCTGGGAGGGCGGCTGGCTCTGGTCGAGGTCACCGATGCGGGGGTGCTGAAGGATGTCGATCGACCCGAGGATCTGGCGTAGCCAAACTCGCCGCCCGCCAGACACTCCGATCGTCCTCGCGAATGCGGGGACCCAGACATCGGTGGACGCGGGCCGGACGGTTTCAAAGGCGGAGCCAGCGTCTGGATGCCCGCATGCGCGAGCATGATCGGTGGGGAGGTGGGCGGAAGCGCCCACAAGCCGCCGCAATGGTTCGGCGTGATCGATCCATGTTCGACCGCCGTGTCCTGCTCATCGCCGGCCCCGCCCTGCTGCTGCCGGCGATGGCGCGAGCCGCTCCCGCCGACTGGGGCGAAAGGCTGGTGGCGGCCGCCCGAAGCCAGATCGGCAAGACCACCCTCTACGATCCGGCCTATGTCCGGCTGGCCTATCCCGGCGGCGACGTGCCGCTGGATCGCGGGGTCTGCAGCGACGTGGTCATCCGCGCCTACCGCACCGCCTTCGGCTTCGACCTGCAGGCGGCGGTGCACCGCGACATGGCCGCCAACTTCGGGGCCTATCCCAGGACCTGGGGCCTGCGCGGACCGGACCGGAACATCGACCACCGGCGGGTGCCGAACCTGGAGGTCTATCTGCGCCGCCAGGGGGCCAGGCTGCCGCCGGAGACGCCCTGGAAGGCAGGCGACCTGATCACCCAGCGGCTGATGCCGGGCAGTCTGCCCCACATCCTGATCGCCACGGGCCGGCGCACGGCCACGGGCGAGGAGATCATCGTCGAGAACATCGGCGCCGGCGCCCAGCTGGGAACACCCCGAGCGATGGCCCAACTGACTGGTCATTTCAGGCTGCCGCCCGCTTAGCGGTGAAATCCACCTCCGATCTTCCTGACGGAAGTCAGGCCTCAACCGGCCACCCCGCGCCAGGACGTGGATCCTGACTTTCGTCAGGACAATCGGGCAAGCAGGGTTGACCCAAACGCCCCATCGGCGTTGAAGGCGCGGACTTTGTTTTCCCGCCAAAAGGACCGCGCCGTGGCCGACAAGAAGATCAAGAAGGTCGTTCTCGCCTATTCGGGAGGGCTCGACACCTCGATCATCCTCAAATGGCTGCAGACCGAGTACCAGGCCGAGGTGGTGACCTTCACCGCCGATCTCGGTCAGGGCGAGGAGCTGTCGCCGGCCCGCGAGAAAGCCCTGCTGCTCGGCATCAAGCCGGAGAACATCTTCGTCGAGGATCTGCGCGAGGAGTTCGTCCGCGACTACGTCTTCCCGATGTTCCGGGCCAACACCGTCTATGAGGGCCAGTACCTGCTGGGCACCTCCATCGCCCGGCCGCTGATCGCCAAGAAGCAAATCGACATCGCCCGCCAGGTCGGCGCCGACGCGGTCTCCCACGGCGCCACCGGCAAGGGCAACGACCAGGTGCGGTTCGAGCTCGGCTACTACGCCCTCGAGCCGGACATCACCGTCATCGCCCCCTGGCGCGAGTGGGACTTCAAGAGCCGCGAGGCCCTGCTCGACTTCGCCCAGAAGCACCAGATCCCGATCGCGAAGGACAAGCACGGCGAGGCGCCGTTCAGCGTCGACGCCAACCTGCTGCATTCCTCATCCGAAGGTAAGGTGCTGGAGGACCCGGCGGTCGAGGCCCCCGAATTCGTCCATATGCGCACCATCGCGCCGGAAGACGCCCCCGATACGCCGGTGATCTTCACCATGGACTTCGAGCGCGGCGACCCGGTGGCCATCAATGGCGAGGCCCTGTCGCCGGCCGCCCTGCTGACGAAATTGAACCAGCTGGGCCACGACAGCGGCGTCGGCCGCCTGGACCTGGTCGAGAACCGCTTCGTCGGCATGAAGAGCCGCGGCGTCTACGAGACCCCGGGCGGCACCATCCTGCTGACCGCCCACCGCGGCATCGAGAGCATCACCCTGGACCGGGGCGCCATGCACCTGAAGGACGAGCTGATGCCGAAGTACGCATCGCTGGTCTACAACGGCTTCTGGTTCGCGCCGGAGCGGGAGATGCTGCAGGCAGCCATCGACTACAGCCAGCAGAAGGTGACCGGCCAGGTGCGGATCAAGCTCTACAAGGGCAACGTCAGCATCATCGGCCGCACCAGCCCCAACAGCCTGTATGACCAGGAGCTGGTGACCTTCGAGGAGGGCAAGGTGGCCTACGACCACCGCGACGCCGCCGGCTTCATCAAGCTGAACGCCCTGCGGCTGCGCGGCCTGGCCAAGCGGGACCGCCGCGAGAGCTAAGCGCCTGTCGGTCTAGGGACGGTCGGGCGCGATCCGCAGCACCTGGCCGGCCTTGTCGTCGGTCAGCCAGATCGCCCCGTCGGCCGCCACCGCGACACCGACCGGCGCGCCCTGCCTGCGGCCCCTGGCGGCGCCCCAGCCGGGGGTGAGCACCAGCGGCTCGGCGGCCGGACCCGGACCATAGGCGCGCGGCGCGCCGCCGTAGATCGGAAAGCGGGCCCCGCCTTTCGTCGTCGGCACGCCCTGGCTGTCGGTCTCGAAGGCGACCAGCCGGCCGCCGGTCGAGCGGTAGCCGTGCCAGGTCATCAGCAGCCGGCCGCGCAAGGCCGGGAACATGGCGCCGTCGTACCAGGTCATGTCGAGCGGCGCGCTGTGCGGCGGCAACAGGATGGCGGCCTTGAAGACGCCGGTGCGCTGGCAATGGAAGGCGATTTTGCCGGACCCCGCCCAGCCGGGCGAGGCCTGACCGGCCGCGTCGCAATAGGGCCAGCCGTAGCTGGGAACGCCTTCCTTGCCCGTGCCGCGAATGACGTTGATCTCGTCTAACGGCGCCCAGCGGGCCGGGCTATCGTAGCTGTTCTCGCCCTGCAGCAGGGCGCCTGAGGGATGCGCCGCCAGGGCCAGGGAATTGCGCAGGCCGGTGGCGACCACCGTCCAGTCGGGCGACCAGCCCCCCTGGCCGTCGGGGGCGTAGCGGCGCAGTTGGCCGGCCTCCTTCAGATCGGGGCAGTCGTCGCCAGGCCGGCGGCCCCGGGCGTCGAGGCACTGGTCGGAGGGGGCGCCGATGTTGACGATCAGGGCGCCGTCGGGGGCGAAGACGAACTTGCTCAAGGGATGGCGGTTCTCGTGCAGCCGGTTGTCCGGCAGGCCGGTGACCACCGGCTCGATGCTGGCGGCCGGATCGGCGGCCTCCGGATCGAAGCGGAAGATGCGGCTCATCTCGCCGACGTAGAGGCGGCCATCGGGGCCGATGCCCAGGGCGTGGGGCAGGTTGAGGCCGCCGAGCAGCCGGGTAAGCCGGGCCGGTCGCCCGGGGGCGGCGCTCAGGCGCCAGATCGCGCCCCTGGCCGTGCCCCAGCCGCCCAGATCGCTGACGATCCAGTCGCCGCCGGGCAGCTGGACCAGCGACCGCGGCAGCCGCATCTGGCGCGGCGGGCCGACGACGAGGCCGGCGCAGTAGCCCTTGGCCATGCCGATGTCGGCGCGGGGGTAGCCGTCGCAGGTGGCGGACGGCTGGGCGGCGGCCGGGGCGGCGAGGAGGGTCAGGAACAGGAGGAGGGCAAGGACGCGCATGCCGGCATTGGGGCGCGGGCGGCCTGCGGGGTCAACCGTCACCGCCGGCCCTGGGCGCTAAGGCGTGTCGTCTATGCGGTTGTAGGGGTAGCGATCCCGGATTTCGGCCTGGAAGAACTGGCCCTGCGACTCGGCGTCGACGAAGCTGCGGTGCACCTCGCCCGGAACGCCGACGTAAACGTACTCGCCGCCGCTGCGGAATTTCACGAACAGCTTGCCGTGGGTTTCTTTATAGCGAATGCGGTCGATGGCGGTGGACTGCTCCGGCATAGGGGACTCCAGGGTTCGTCCGTAGACTGCTGTAACGCCCTGGACGGCAAACGTTTCCGCCCTTGCAACGCGGGCGAACCGTGTCAGCCTGCGGGCCAGGGCGATGGAGACGGCGAGACGGATGAAACGACTGCTCCCCCTGATCGCCCTGGCGCTTGTCTGCGCCGGGCCCGCCATGGCCGGCGACGCCCGGTGCCTGGTCGACAACCTGCCGGCCGACAAGCGGGCGCAGGTCGAGGCGGCCTATGCCCGCAGCGTCGACGAGGGGCTGGCCTCAAGCGTGTACAGCGAGGAAGATTTCGAAGCCATGCTGACCGCTTGCAAGGTCTCCATGACCGACGACGCCCAGCTGACCGCCGCCGCCAAGGCTCTCGCCGGCTACGAGGCCGAGACCGGGGTGGCCCTCTGGCTGAAGGCCAACCGCGATATCGACGACCGGACCCTGCAGGGGGTCTGGAGGGCCACCCGGTTGGCCGATCCGGCCGTCGTCGACCGGGCGGCGACCGATGAGAACCTGACCGCGAACCTGGTGCTCGAACTGGCCGCCAAGCTGGGTCTCGAAGCCCAGGAGGATCTCAGCAACCTGGCGGCCTATGTCTCCGGCCGCCTGATGCGGCAGGACAGCGAACGCAGGTTCTGACGGCCGGCCGACTGGCTGGCGATGGTTTGCAAGATCGCCGAACCGTGAGAGCTTCGGCCCCAGAACCGGCAGGCGCCGGCGGGGGAGCTTGAACCATGCAACATCCGCACAGCTGGGTGGCGATCGTCACCTGTCTTTCACTGCTGGTCGTCATCTGGATGATGATGCGGGTCGGCGGCGCGCGCGGCCGCACCGGCATCGACGCGCCGGCCATGACCGGCCACCCGGACCTTGAGCGCCACGTCCGGGTGCATCTGAACACCCTGGAATCCCTGCCGATCTATCTGACCAGCCTGTGGCTGTTCACCCTGATCTATCCGGTCTTCCCGTTCACCGACATGATCGCGGCCGGCCTCGGTCTGCTGTGGATCCTCGGCCGGGTCATCTACGCCATGGCTTACGTGAAGGATCCAGGCGCCCGCTCGATGGGCTTCCTGATCCAGGGCGTGGCCATTGTCCTCCTGCTGCTGGGGGGCCTGGCCAAGGCGGTGTGGGTGCTGATCCAGGTCGGCGCGTGAGCCTGATCGATCCCAGCCTGTTCAAGGGCGGCGGTGAAGCCGAGGCCGAAGGCGGCGCGGGCCGCCCCTTCGGGGCTTACGCCAACACGGCCGCACCCAGCGGCGTGGGTTTCAAGGACCTGCGTCGGCAAACCATCGTCACCATCGTCCTGCTGGCGCTCGCCACGGTCGCCAACCTGGCCTTCGTTGTCAGCGGCGGCCTGCTCGACCCGGAGAGCGAGGCCTACGGTTTGGCCTCCCTCGGCTATCTCGTCTTCGCGGCGATCGGCTTCGTCGGCATGATGGTCTGGTTCTATCGCGCAACCAGGAATGCCCGGGCGATCAGCAATGGGCTGCAGACCACGCCCGGATGGGCGGTCGGCTACTTCTTCATCCCGATCCTGAGCCTGTTCCGGCCCTACCGGACGATGAGCGAGATCTGGCGTTCTGCGATAACCCCGCTGACCTGGAAATCGCAGAACGACCCCATCACCCTGCGGCTGTGGTGGGGCGGCTGGCTGCTCGGCGCCATCGCGGGCAGCATCGCCAGCGGGGTCGAGGGGACCTCCGGCCCGATCACCTGGGCGGCGACCCTCATCGGGGCGGCCGCCGATATCCTGTTCTGCGTGCTGGCATGGCGCATTGCCGAGGCGCAGGTCGTCAACAGGGACCAGAGCGTCTTCGACTGATGAAGACCGTTCTGTTCGTCTGCAGCCAGAACCGGCTGCGCAGCCCCACGGCCGAGCAGCTGTTCGCCGACTGGCCGGGGATCGAGACCGCCTCCGCCGGCACCAACAACGACGCCGAGACGCCGCTGGACAACGAACTGGTAGCCTGGGCCGACCTGATTTTCGCCATGGAGCGGCCGCACCGGGCCAAGCTGCAGCAGAAGTTCCGCAAGGCCCTGCGCGGGCGGGTGATCTGCCTGGATATCCCGGACGACTATGGGTTCATGGACGACGCCCTGGTCCGGCTGCTCAAGGCCAAGGTCACCCCGCATCTGCCGCGGGGCTAGTGGGCCTCGTCCCAGTTCTTCGCGGCCCGGGCCTCGACGACCAGCGGCACGCTGATGTCGACGGCCGGATAGGGCGCGCCCTCCATGACCCGCTTGGCGACGGCGATGGTGGCGTCGGCCTCCTCCTCGCTGGCCTCGAAGACCAGTTCATCGTGCACCTGCAGCAGCATCCGCGATGACAGCCCCGCCTCGCGCAGGGCGTCCGGCATGCGGGCCATGGCGCGGCGGATGATGTCGGCCGCCGCGCCCTGCAGCGGGGCGTTGATGGCGGCCCGTTCGGCGAACTGGCGCTGGGCGACGCTCTTGCCGCCGATCTCCGGGATGTTGATCTTTCGGCCGAAGATGGTGGTGACGTAGCCGTGCTGGCGCACCTGGGCCCGCATCTCTTCCATATAGTCGCCGATGCCGGGGAAGCGCCGGAAGTAGGTCTTGATGTAGTCGGCGGCCTCGCCCTGCGGGATTGAGAGCTGGTTGGCTAGGCCGAAGGCGCTGATGCCGTAGACGATGCCGAAGTTGATCGCCTTGGCCCGGCGGCGGATCTCCGACGGCATGCCCTCGATCGGGGTGTCGAACATCTCCGAGGCGGTCATGGCGTGGATGTCGAGGCCCTCCTTGAAGGCGCTCTTCAGCTGCGGGATGTCGCCCACGTGGGCCAGCAGGCGCAGTTCGATCTGACTGTAGTCGGCGCTGATCAGCACGTTGCCAGGCTCGGCCACGAAGGCCTTGCGGATCTTGCGGCCCTCCTCGGTGCGGATCGGGATGTTCTGCAGGTTGGGATCGGACGAGCTGAGCCGGCCGGTCGTGGTCGAGGCCATGGCGTAGGCGGTGTGGATGCGGCCGGTCTTGGGCGAGATGGCCGCGATCAGGTTGTCGGTATAGGTGCCCTTGAGCTTGCTGAGCTGGCGCCAGTCGAGGATCAGGCGCGGCAGGTCATGGCCCTGGGCGGCCAGGCTCTCCAGCACGTCGACATCGGTGGCCCACTGGCCGGTGGCGGTCTTCTTGCCGCCTTCCAGGGCCATTTCGCCAAACAGCACCTCGCCGATCTGCTTGGGGCTGCCGAGGTTGAACGGCCGGCCGAGCAGTTCGTGGGCGCGCGCCTCGAAGTCGGCCATGCGCAGGGAGAAGTCGTGGCTGAGCCGGCGTAGTTCTTCGGTGTCGACCTTGACCCCGGCGTTCTCCATGGCGGCGATGACCGGCGGCAGGGGCCGCTCCAGGGTCTCGTAGACGGTCGCCAGGCCTTCGCGGGCGAGGCGGGGCTTCAGCTTGTGCCAGAGGCGCAGGGTGACGTCGGCGTCCTCGGCGGCGTAGCAGGTCGCCTCGTTCAGCTGCACATGCTTGAAGCTGATCTGGGCCTTGCCGGTCCCGGCCACCTGCTTGAACGGGATCGGCTTGTGGCCGAGCCAGAGCTCGCTGAGCTCGTCCATGCCGTGGTTATGCAGGCCGGCCTCCAGCACATAGGAGATCAGCATGGTGTCGTCGATCGGCGCCACATCGATGCCGCGCAGGGCCATCACCGCGATGTCGTACTTGGCGTTCTGGGCGACCTTCAGCACCGCCGGCGATTCCAGCAGGACCTTCAGCCGGGCCAGGGCGGTGGCCTTGTCGATCTGCTCGTCGATCGGCGCGGCTTCGGTGAGGAGGTCGCCGCCGACCGCCTCGTGGGTCAGGGGGATGTAGCAGGCCTCGCCGGGGGCGATGGCCAGGGAGACGCCGCACAGGCCGGCGGTCGCCGAGCCCAGCGCGTCGGTCTCGGTGTCGAAGCCGATGACGCCGGCCTCGAAGGCCCTGGCGATCCAGCGGTCGAGGGTCTCCAGGTCGCGGACGCACTCGTATTTGGTGACGTCGATCTCGATGGCCGGGGCCTCGGGCGTGGCCGGGGCAGGCTCGGGGGCCTTGCCGAAGCCGGGCAGCGGCTGGGGCGCCATGCCGGTCCCGTCCGCGGCGGCGCCGACGCGGCGCAGCAGGGTCGCGAAGCCCATGTCGGACAGGAAGGCGGCCAGGGTGTCCTTGTGCGGCTCGCGGACGCCCAGCTCGGTGATCGCCTCGGGCAGGGGGGTGTCGCAATCCAGCTTCACCAGCGCCCGGCTGAGGCGGATCTGGTCGGCGAAATCGATCAGGGTCTGGCGGCGCTTGTCCTGCTTGATCTCGCCGGCCCGCTCCAGAAGGGTGTCGAGGTCGCCGAATTCGTTGATCAGCAGGGCGGCGGTCTTGATGCCGATGCCGGGCGCGCCCGGCACATTGTCGACGCTGTCGCCGCACAGGGCCTGAACGTCGACCACCTTGTCGGGCATGACGCCGAACTTCTCGAACACCTGGTCGGGGCCGATGCGGACGTTCTTCATGGTGTCCAGCATGGTCACCCCGTCGCCGACCAGCTGCATCAGGTCCTTGTCGGAGGAGACGATGATGGTCTCGCCGCCCAGGTCCCTCACCCGGCAGGCATAGGCGGCGATCAGGTCGTCGGCCTCGTAGCCGGGCAGTTCGATACAGGGGACGCCAAAGGCCTTGGTCGCGTCCCGCACCAGGGCGAACTGCGGGATCAGGTCCTCCGGCGGCGGCGGCCGGTGGGCCTTGTAGAGGTCGTACATCTGGTTGCGGAAGGTCTTCTCCGAATGGTCGAAGATGACCGCGAAGTGGGTCGGCGCGTCTTCCTTGGTGTCGCGCAGCAGCTTGAACAGCATGTTGCAGAAGCCGGCCACCGCTCCGATCGGCAAGCCGTCAGACTTGCGGGTCAGCGGCGGCAGGGCGTGGTAGGCCCGGAAGATGTAGGCCGAGCCGTCGACCAGATAGAGCCGGATCGGCGGACCATCCTGGGTCAGCGGGCGGTTGTCCTGGTTAGCGGCGGTTTGGGCGGTCGCGTCGGTCATGCCGGCAAGATAGTGGCTCCGGCGCGCCGGGTCAGCGTCCTTTGCGCGCGCGGCGGAAAATGTGGCTCAGCGATCAGCCGAAGCGCTTGTTGAGATCGGGCAGGCCTTGGCCGGCCTCGGTGAAGGCGCTGGTGTCGCCGGTCTTCAGGTAGTCGGCGACGGTGCGGTTCAGAACGCCGTAGGCGGCCCGGAAGGGGCCGGTGGCGGAGCTGAGGCGGCGCACGCCGAGTTCGGCCAGCCGCGCGGCGGTCGGGGCCCCGGCCCGGCCCATGATGTTGAGCGGCAAGGCGATGCCGGCGGCCAGTTGGCCGATCAGGGTCTCATCGACCGGGCCCGGCACGAAGACGCCGCCGGCTCCGGCCCCGGCATAGAGTCTGGCCCGGCGCAGGGTCTCGGCCAAGGCCGCCTCGCCCTCGGCCAGGCCGCGCAGATAGACGTCGGTGCGCGCGTTGATGAACAGCGCGACGCCGCTGCGCACGCCGGCTTCCCGGGCGGCCTCGATCTTGCGGGCGTGCAGATCGGGATCACGGCCGCCGTCCTCGAGATTGATGCCCACCGCCCCGGCCCCGATCACCGCCGAGACGGTCTGGGTGAGGGTTTCGAGATCGTCGGTGAAGCCGCCCTCGATGTCGGCGGTGACCGGCGCGGAGGTCACCCGGGTGATGCCGGCGATGACATCGAGCAGGACCGGCACGGGCAGCAGGTCGCCGTCGGCGTAGCCGCGGGCCCAGGCGACGGCGGCGCTGGAGGTGGCCACGGCCTTCGCCCCGGCGTCCTGCATCAGGGCGGCGCTGGCCGCGTCCCAGGCGTTGGGCAGGACCAGCACGTCCGGGCCGGCGTGCAGGGCGTGGAAATCGACGGCTTTGGTCATCGGGCGTCTCCTCGGGATGAGACGATACATAGGGAGGCTCTGTGACCTCCGCTGGCGGTTTCCGGCTGTGACCAGTGGGGCGGACGCTAGTGTCCGGCCGACCTCTCGTAGACGCCGGGCGCCAGCTGCTCGTCCTCGTCGCCCGGGGCAGTGGCCGCCACGAAGCGGCGGTCGCAGTAGCCGCAGTCGACCCAGCCGGCCGCGCCCATCTCCAGCCAGACGCGCGGATGTCCCAGCGCCCCGCCGACGCCGTCACAGGCGATGCGGTGCGATGTGACCGTGATGGTCTCCGGGGCGGCCATCAGCGGGGCGGCCTTGGGGGTGTTGG
>SDZP01000391.1 GCA_004144935.1 Caulobacteraceae bacterium
GTGCCGGGCCTGGGCAGCAAGGAGCTGCTCGACCTGTTCGACGCGGCCGGCCTGCGCGTCAGCGCGGGCTCGGCCTGTTCGGCCGCCAAGGCCGCGCCCAGCTATGTGCTCGATGCGATGGGCGTGCCGGCGGAGCGCAGCGCGTCCGCCGTGCGCCTCTCGTTCGGCCCGCTGGCGGACGACGCCTTCATCGAGGACGCCTGCGCGCGCATCGCGCACTGCGGCCGCGCATTGGTGCAGGCCAAGTCCGTGGCACAACCAGCGCCGCGGCTGCAGCAGCTCGAATCCGGCGGCACCAGCGGCTGGCTGCTGTTCGATGACGAAGGCCGGCACGGCATCGCGATCGATCCCCCGGCGGCGCTGGCGGCGCGCATCGCAGCCGACCTGTGCACGCGCAACTGCCGCCTGCTGGCCTGTTTCGACACCGGCACGGGGACCGGCGGCGCCGATGCGCTGTGCGACATCCTGGGAATGTCGCCGGGCTGGCCGGGCGGGGCGCAGCAGGTGCGCTTCGGCCGAGGCACGCTCGATGCCATCGCGCTCGGCCAGGACGTGCTGGCGAAAACCGGCGACGGCTACCTGCTGGGGCGTCCGGAACATGGCGAGCTGGCCGCGGATGCGGTGCGCTTCGTGTTCGGTGCGGCGCCTTCGGATGCCGGACTGGATGCGGCCCTGTGCTGCCACCGGGCTGGCGAACCCGCCGTGTCGCGCACCGCGGCCGCAGCGCTGGCCGACGACGGCATCGACCTCGATCCGACCACGGCCGCCGCCTACCTGGCGGCGCACCCGGACGCGCTGCTGGTAGACGTGCGCGAGCTCCCGGAACATGCGGCCTGCTGCGCCCAACTGCGCGGGCATGCGGCGCAGCACGTGCCGCTGTCGCAGCTGGCCGGCCAGGCCGCGCACTGGCTGCGCGAGCCGCGTCCGCTGGTATTCCTGTGCCGCAGCGGCAACCGCAGTGCGCGCGCCGCACGCCTGCTGCGCCGCCTCGGCCATGCCCAAGCCTGGCACGTGGCCGGCGGGCTGGCGCTGGCCGGCTAGGCGCCGGTGTCCGCCTGCCGGGCGGATCCGCCTCCTGTGTACGTCACCGCACAGTAGCTAGCGCCGGCTTCTTCTAGCATGGCGGTGGCCGTGCGCGCCCTGCGTTTCCCTTCCCATTGACCTGCTTCAGGCGCACAGCGCGCCGGCGGTCGACAGCGCGCGCCTCTGTGTCGAAGTCCCTGCGAGGTTGCTGTTGAAGCAAGAGAAGAATCCCAAGGCTGGATCCGCCGCCCCTGCCGCAGCCGTGAGGGGTGTGGCGGATGATGGCGCGCCCGGTCTGCGGGCGCAGCTGGCCGGGCTGGCCGGCGCCCTGGACGCCGCCTGCGATGCACTCGACGGCGCGCGCCGCCGCGGCAGCGATCTTCCTCCCGCCGCCGGCGCCATCCTCGACAACACTCCCCTGATCGACGCCCAGTTGCGGCAGGCACGCGCCCAGCTGCTGCACGACCGCGGCGTGCTGCCGCTGCAGGCGCCCACAGGCGACGCCCGCATCCTGGTGCTGGCGCGCGAGGCGGCGGCGCGCGACGACGGACGCATCGATCGCGACGGCCTGGCGCGCGTCCTCGCGGCCGTCCAGCCGGAAGCGCCGCTGCGGCTGGCCGAGCTGCGCCTGTTCCCCGCGGCCCTGCGCCTGGCGCTGCTCGACGGCCTGCGCCAGGTCGCCCAGCGCGGCGCCCGTGCTTGCGAAGAGCGCATCCTCGCCGCCGGCTGGGCCGCCCGGATGCTGGATACCGCGGCCCAGCGCTCCGGCGACCTGGTCCTGCTGGTGGCCGACATGGCGCGGCAGGTGGAGCCGATGGGCAGCTGCTTCGTGGCGGAACTGGCGCGCCGCCTGCAGGGGCAGGGGGCCGCCGTCGCGCAGGCGCTGGCCTGGATCGATGCGCGCCTGGCCGATGACGGTTCCAATATCGCCGGCCAGGTGCAGCGCGAGCACGACGCCATGGCGGCCGACGGCAGCCTGGCGGCCAACAGCCTGGCCAGCCTGCGCCTGCTGGGCGGCATCGACTGGCGCCTGCTGGCGGAGAGTAGCAGCGCGGTCGAGACGCTGCTGCGCGCCGACCCGGACGGCAGCTATCCGCGCATGGACGGTCCGACCCGCGACCTGTACCGCCTCGCCGTCGAACGGCTGGCGCGCAGTAGCGGCCGGCCGGAGGCCGACGTCGCCCAGGAGGCGCTGGCGCTGGCCGGGGTACACCGCGCCCCGAGCGAAGGCGGGCTGGACGCGCGCCACCGCCATGTCGGCTACTACCTGCTCGGCCCCGGCCTGGCGGCGCTGGAAGCCCGGCTGCAGCCGAAGCCGGCATTGACGCGCCGCCTGGCCCGGCGCACGGCGCAGGCGCCGCTGGCGGCGCACATCGGCGCAATGACGCTGTTCACGCTGCTGTTCGCGGCGGTGGTCGTAGCGTGCGCACGCCAGCAGGGTGCGGCCCTGTGGCTGCAGGCCGTCATCGGCGTGCTGGCCCTGCTGGGCGCCAGCGGGCTGGCGCGTTCGCTGGTCGACATGATGGCGGCCTGGATCGCTACGCCGGCGCCGCTGCCGCGCATGGACTTCGACGGCGGCATCGCGCCGCAGGCCCAGACCCTGGTGGCGGTGTCGGCGCGCCTGCTCAACAGCGCCCAGGTCGACGCGCTGTGCCGCGACCTCGAAGTGCGCTATCTCGCCAACCGCGATCCGCACCTGCGCTTCTGCCTGCTGGGCGACCTGTACGACGCGCCGCACGAGAGCATGCCGGACGACGATGCGCTGGTCGCGCATGCCGCCGCCGCCATCGACGCCCTCAACCGCAAGCATGCATACGACCATTCCTATGCCACGCTCGACGAAGAAGGGCAGCCGGCGACGGCGCGGCTGCGCATCGAACCCTTCCTTCTGCTGCAGCGTCCGCGCACCTGGAACAGCGGCGAACATGCCTGGATCGGGCGCGCGCGGCGGCGCGGCCAACTGGCCGACCTGAACGCCTTCCTGGCCGGAACCGGGCGCGAGCGCTTCGCCGGCATCGCCGGGAACACCGCCGGGCTGGCGGAAATGCGCTACGTGATCACCATCGATGCCGCCACCGACCTGCCGCGCGACGCGGCGCGGCGCCTGGCCGGCGCCATGGCGCATCCGCTCAACCAGCCGCTGGTGCTTGGCGCCGATGGCCGGGCGCAGCATGGCATGTCCTTCGG
>SDZP01000392.1 GCA_004144935.1 Caulobacteraceae bacterium
CACGTGGCCGGGCGGGCCTATGCCGCAGGCTTCCCAGTAGAGGTCGCGCCAGTTGGGGTTGGTTTGCTCGATCAGTTCGACCTTCCAGGAGCGGCGCCATTCCTTCATGCGGCGTTCGCGGCGGAAGGCGGCCTCGCGGGTGTCGAAGACCTGGAACCAGACGAGCTGGTCGCAGCCGTGTTTGGCAGTGAAGCCGTCGAAGGTCCTGGTCTTGTGCTGGCCGATGCGCCTGGTGAGGCCGTCGGTGCTGCCGAGGTAGATCGTGCCGTTCCGGCGGCTGGCGACGATGTAGCAGTAGAAGGCCATGCGTCTGAGCATGGCTTAATGAGAACAAACGCGCAACATCGAGATCACGCGGCTGGGTCCCGGCGTTCGCCGGGATGAGCGGGGTGGGGAGAGGCCGCGGGGCCCCTCCCCCTCCGGTGCTAGTGCACCTTCGCCTTGCCGATCTCCAGCGCGCCGTCGCCGGCCCGCACCTGGATGACGCTGCCGTCCTCCAGCTCGCCGGCCAAGAGCTTGCGGGCAATCGGGTCGACCAGGTCTTTCTGGATCACCCGCTTCAGCGGCCGCGCCCCGTAGACCGGGTCGTAGCCCTTGTCGGCCAGCCAGTGCATGGCGCCGTCGTCGAGGGCGATGGCCATGCGGCGGTCGGCGAGCAGCTTTTCCACGCGGGACAGCTGGATGCGGACGATGCTGCTCATGTCCGCCCGGGCCAGCCGCTTGAAGAGGATGATCTCGTCGATGCGGTTGAGGAATTCCGGGCGGAAGCTGCGGCGGACGACCTCCATGACCTGCGGGCGGACGGCGTCGGTGTCCTCGCCCTCGGCCTGGGCGGCGAGGTATTCGGCGCCCATGTTCGAGGTCATGATGATCAGGGTGTTGCGGAAGTCGACCGTGCGGCCCTGGCCATCGGTCAGGCGGCCGTCGTCGAGCACCTGCAGCAGCACGTTGAAGACGTCCGGGTGGGCCTTTTCGATCTCGTCGAAGAGGATGACCTGGTAGGGCCGGCGGCGCACGGCCTCGGTCAGGGCGCCGCCCTCGTCGTAGCCGACGTAGCCGGGGGGCGCGCCGATCATGCGGCTGACGCTGTGCTTTTCCATGTACTCGCTCATGTCGAGGCGGGTGACCGCCGCCTCGTCGTCGAACAGGTACTCGGCAAGGGCCTTGGTCAGCTCGGTCTTGCCGACGCCGGTCGGACCGAGGAACAGGAAGCTGCCGATCGGGCGCTGGGGGTCCTTGAGGCCGGCGCGGGCCCGGCGGACGGCGTCGGAGACGGCGACCAGGGCCTCCTCCTGGCCGACGACGCGGCCGCGCAGGCCGTCCTCCATCTTCAGCAGCTTTTCGCGCTCGCCCTCCAGCATCTTCTCGACCGGCACCCCGGTCCAGCGGCTGACCACGGCGGCGATCTGGGCGTCGTCGACGACCTCCGGCGCGACGTCCGGCTGGGCGGCGTCCTTGGCCTCTTCCTCGGCCAGGCGCTTTTCGAGGGCGGGGATCTCGCCATAGGCGATCTCGGAGGCGCGTTGCAGGTCGCCGCGGCGCTGGGCGGCGATCAGCTCGGCCTTGAGGCGTTCGAGGGCCTCGCGCGACTGGGCCTCGGCCCCGCGCATGTCCTTCTCGGCCTTCCATTTGGCGGTCATCTCGTCGGACCGGTGCTGCAGGTCGTCGATCTCGACCTCCAGGTTCTCCAGCCGGGCGCGGGAGGCGTTGTCGGTCTCCTTCTGCAGGGCGACGCGCTCGATCTTCAGCTGCACCAGGCGGCGGTCGATCTCGTCCAGCTCTTCGGGCTTGGAGTCGACGGCCATGCGCACGCGGCTGCCGGCCTCGTCCATCAGGTCGATGGCCTTGTCGGGCAGGAAGCGGTCGGTGATGTAGCGGTTGGAGAGGGTGGCGGCGGCGACGATGGCGCCGTCGGTGATCCGCACCCCGTGGTGCAGCTCGTACTTCTCCTTCAGGCCGCGCAGGATGGAGACGGTGTCCTCGACGGTGGGCTCGTCGACGAAGACCGGCTGGAAGCGGCGGGCGAGGGCCGCGTCCTTCTCCACATGCTTGCGGTATTCATCCAGCGTGGTGGCGCCGACGCAGTGCAGCTCGCCCCGCGCCAGGGCGGGTTTCAGGAGGTTGGAGGCGTCCATGGCGCCGTCGGCCTTGCCGGCCCCGACCAGGGTGTGCATCTCGTCGATGAAGAGGACGATGCCGCCCTCTGCGGCCGTGACCTCGTTGAGCACGGCCTTGAGGCGTTCCTCGAACTCGCCGCGGTATTTCGCGCCGGCGATCAGGGCGCCCATGTCGAGGCTGAGGAGCTTCTTGTCCTTCAGGCTTTCGGGGACGTCGCCGTTGACCATGCGGATGGCCAGGCCCTCGACGATGGCGGTCTTGCCGACGCCGGGTTCGCCGATCAGGACGGGGTTGTTCTTGGTGCGGCGGGCCAGCACCTGGATGGTGCGGCGGATCTCCTCGTCGCGGCCGATGACGGGGTCCAGCTTCTGGTCGCGGGCGGCCTGGGTCAGGTCGCGGGCGTAGCGCTTGAGGGCGTCGTAGCCGTCTTCGGCCGAGGCAGAGTCGGCGGTGCGACCCTTGCGGATGTTTTCGGCGGCGGTGGTCAGCTTCTTCTCGTCGGCGCCGGCGGCCTTCAGCGCCGTGGCGGCGTCGCCGCCTTCCTTGGCCAGGGCGATCAGCAGGCGTTCGGTGGTGACGAAGGCGTCGCCGGCGGCCTTGGCGGCCTCCTCGGCGGCGGCGAAGACGCGGGCGGTCTCCGGCTTCATGTAGAGCTGGCCGCTGCCGCCCTCGACCTTGGGCATTTTCGCCAGGTTGGCCTCGACGGCGGTGTCGGCGACGTCCGGCCGGCCGCCGGCGCTCTGGATCAGGGCGCGGGAGAGACCGTCCTTCTCCTCGAGCAGGACTTTGAGGATGTGGTCGGGGGTCAGGTGCTGGTGGCGGCGGGCCAGGGCCAGCGACTGGGCCGATTGCACGGCCTGCTTGGCGCGGTCGGAGTAGAGGTCGATGTTCACTTGCGGTGTCCCCTGGAAATAGGCGGCGGTGGCCGGAAGCCTCTTCGGAGCACCACCGGCATGCGGCAGAGATAAGTGTGGCGGATGGGCCACACAAGGACATGGATCAAATTGTTGGCCATCGAGGGGTAGCCGTCCGGGCAAGGACCGAGCGACGAGGACAAGCCCTCCCCCTCAAGGGGGGAGGGTTGGGT
>SDZP01000393.1 GCA_004144935.1 Caulobacteraceae bacterium
GGGAATGAGGAGATCGGACGCTGGCGCCTCGGCGAGCAGAACCTGTTCGATCCAGGGCTCGAAGCTGTCGGCGACGCTAAAATTGTCGAGCGCCGGCGAGGCCAGAAGGGTTTCGAACTTCTGTCGTACGGCGATGGTCGGGACGGGCTTGGCCGCCAGCATGTCCCGCATCGCCGCGACGCCTTCGTACAGGGCGTCGACTTCGGCCTGAAAAGCGGCTGCGAACCGCTCCTCGTCAGTCAGCGGCCGCTCCGGCAAGGGCTGCACGATCTGCGCTTCGACCGCCGGCTGCGGCTCAGGCTCAGGCTCGGGCTGGTCGGCGGCGACGGGCGTTTCTTCCTCCGCCTGCCGCGCTTCCATGTCTGCGTGAAGGGCTTCCTGACGCCTGTGCCAAAGGTGGCGTTGAGCAAGATCGTAGGCCGCTCGCAATTCCTGGAAGCCGTCCGGATCATCCTCCGGATGGGTGATTTTCAGCCGCCGGGCGTAAGCCCGCTTGACCTCACGCTCGTCGTCCGTCGCCTCGATGCCCAGGACGTCCCAGATCGAGCGCGAACTCACAGCCAGGTCTCTCCCTCGAGGAAATCCAGACCTTTCAGCAATTCACCCCGCGCAGCGTCGATGGCCTTGGGATCCTGGCCTTCCAGGACGGTCTCGAAGTTGCTGATCAGGTGCACGATATGGGCGCGGGACTCGCCGAGGAACTTTTCGTAGCAACGCGCCGCCCGGGCCAGGGCCGCCCGGTTGGCGTCAGCCTCCCGGGGATGTTGCTTCAGCGCTGCGAGGGCCTTTCGACGATCCTCGAAGTCTGGCGCCGCCGCCGTCTCCTCGTCGACGATCACCAGTTCCTTGCGTTCTCCCGTCCGCGGCACATGGACATCGACTTCCAGCAGGCCGTTGATGTCGTAGCTGAAGCGGACGTCGACATGGACCTCACCCCGGCGCGCCGGCGGCACCGGCACCTTCAGTTGGGCCAGCTTGACGTTCTCGGAAACGTTGCGGGATTCCCCTTGATAGATTCCGAAGGCGATCACCGTCTGGTTGTCGCTCATGGTGAAGTAGGACTCGATCCGACTGGCCGGGATGACGGTGTTGCGCTCCAGGATCGGCGAGAACAGGCCGGTGCGCACGCTGCCGTCGGGCCGTTCTTCCGCCACGTCGATGCCCAGGCTGTAGGGACAGACATCGGTCAGCACCACTTCCCTGAGCGCGACATCCCGCGCCTTCAGCCCGGCCTGAACAGCGGCGCCCAGCGCCACCGCCTCGTCAGGATTGACCCGGTTGGCGGGGAACCGGCCGAACATCCGCGTCACCGTCTTGCGAACCAGCGGCATGCGCGTGGAGCCGCCGACCATGACGATCTCGCCCAGGTCCTGGGCGCGGATGCCGCTGTCGCGCAGGGCCCGAAGCACCGGCTCGCGCAGGCGCTCCAGCAGGGCGGCCGCCCGTGTCTCGAAGTCGTCGGCGGAGACCGTGAGGGTATGGACCGCATCGCCCCAGGTGACGGCCATCTCGGCGCTGTCCTGGACGCTCAGCGCTCGCCGCGCCCGCTCGGCGGCCTCGCGGATGCGCTCGTTGACCAGGGCCGCCTCCGGATCGGACCAGCCCGGCAGGTCCGCGGCCTTCGCGTCCTTGAACGCGCTGACAAGAATCTCGTTGAAGTCCTCGCCGCCCAGGCGATTGTCGCCGGTCGAGGCCCTCACCTCGATCACCCCGTCGAAGATCTCGAGGACGGAAACGTCGAAGGTGCCGCCGCCGAGGTCGAAGATCAGGAACTGCGACTCCGCCTCCAGTTCATGGATGCCATAGGCCAGGGCCGCCGCCGTCGGTTCGTTGATCAGCCGCTCGACTTTCAGGCCAGCCAGTTGCCCGGCCTTGCGCGTCGCCTTGCGCTGCTTGTCGTTGAAGTAGGCCGGCACGGTAATGACCGCCTCGGTCACCGGCTCGCCGAGATACGCTTCGGCATCCGCCTTCAGGCTCTTGAGGACCATCGCGGACAGTTCTTCGGGCTGATAGCTGGACTTACCGAGCTTGGTGCTGCGCTGAGAGCCCATGTAGCGCTTGAAGACGGTGGCCGTCAGTTCGGGATGCGTCGACTGCCGCTCGCGCGCCGCCAGCCCGACCATGACCTCGCCGGTCTTCTCATCGACGCTGACCGCCGACGGCGTCAGCCGGTGGCCCAGACTGTTGGGGATCAGCTCGGCCTGCCCGTCGCGCCAGACCGCGACCGCCGAGTTGGTGGTCCCCAGATCGATACCGATAATCACGCCAGCCCCCGAAATACAAAACGCCCCCGTCGCTTCTAGCATTCCCCCACAGGGCCCCGGCAAGAGCTACGGGATGGTCCTGCGGCGCGACGTCGCCTGTTGGCGCGGTTCAAACCGACCGTTCCAGCCTGCACCCCGTCCGGCGCCCAGGGGAGCACCGGATGGGGCGCCTCGAGGTCGTCTAGCGACGCACGATCTCATGCTCCTCGACCAGGAAGATCGGCGACTTCGCCAGGTCGATGAAGTTGCGCTCGTCCTCCAGCAGCTCCAGCCCCGCCCTGCGGGCCGCCGGGTCGTCGCTTCCAAGGTCTTCGATGCGGTCCCACCACAACTCCGCTACCCCGTCATAGGCCGGCGGACCGGCGCGACTGGCGGCCAGGCCGGCGAAGGCCTCGTCGGGCAGGGTGTGGCTCTGCACGTAGCGGCGAATCTTCAGGAGCTCAGCCCGCGCCGCCACCAGCGGCGCATGGGTCTCGCGCCAGTAGGTCTGGAACGCCTCCCGGCTCAGGTGCGGCAGGCGGGTCAGGCAGAAGGTTATCTTGATCATGGGGCGTCCTCCGCGACGGAGGATGCCGGCTTGCCGCAGCGTTCGCCTAGCCCTTGACGACGCCGGCGGCGAAGTAGCCGGCCGTGGCGATCGTCGCGGTGACGAAGACCCCCCAGGCCAGGTCGGCGGCGACCACCGTCCAGCTGAAGCCCTTGAGGGTCGCCATGTTGGTCAGGTCGTAGGTGGCGTAGGCGATCAGGCCGAACAGGGCCCCGTTGAACAGGGCCACGGTCCAGGACCCGGCCTCGAGGCCCGGCCGCGTCCCGAACCAGACCGCGCCGACCAGGTAGAGCAGGTAGAAGGGGACGGCCGCGCTCATCAGCGGCTTGTCGAGCAGCAGCGGCCCAAGCTCGCGCTGGTAGAGCTTCTGCGCGATGA
>SDZP01000394.1 GCA_004144935.1 Caulobacteraceae bacterium
ACCTTGCGCATGCCCTTGCCGCCGCCGCCGGCCACGGCCTTGATCAGCACCGGATAGCCGATGGCGTCGGCCTCCCTCTGCAGCCGTTCGGGGCTCTGGTCGTCGCCGAGGTAGCCAGGGGTGACCGGCACGCCGGCTTCGGCCATGCGCGTCTTGGCGGCGTCCTTCAGGCCCATGGCGTCGATGGCGGCCGGCGGCGGTCCGACCCAGATCAGCCCGGCGTCGAGCACGGCCTGGGCAAAGCCGGCGTTCTCCGACAGGAAGCCGTAGCCGGGGTGGATGGCGGCGGCGTTGGTCTGTTTGGCGGCGGCCAGGATCTTCTCCTGAACCAGGTAGCTCTCGCGAGCCGGGGCCGGACCGATGTGGACCGCCTCGTCGGCCTCGCGCACGTGGGGCGCGTCGGCGTCCGCGTCGGAGTAGACGGCGATGGTGCGAACCCCGAGCTTGCGGGCGGTGCGGATGATCCGCCGGGCGATTTCGCCGCGATTGGCGATCAGGACACTTTCAAGCATGGACGTTCCTATCCCATCAGCCCGAGCACGGCGACGGCGAGGATGAAGGCGATGAGGCTGAGGGTCGTAAGGATGCCCATCAGCCCACCGACGAGGATCGCGGCCGGCCAGCCCATGGCGTAGGCGGCCCGCAGGTGGCGGATGGCGTGGATCGGAATGAAGATCATCATCGCAAAGACCCACAGGCCGCCGATCTGGCCAGGGAGCAGCGAGCCGACAGCCCAGACAAGGGCCAGGAAGCCCAGTCCGTAGAGGGCGACCACGCCATGGTCGTAGAGGGTGTATCGCCGCTTGTAGAGCAGCAGCAGCCAGAGGATGACCATGGCCAGCGGCGGCGTCAGGAAGCTGAGTTTGTAGAGCAGCGTCTTGATTTTGTAGAAGTAATAGTCGCTGTGCTCGATGGGTCCTCCAGCCGCTTGAGCGCCTCCTGCCGCATCCGCCGGAAGGCGGCGGCCTGTTCACTGGGCGAGGCGTCGGCCCTTACGCCGTCGGCGACGATCGGCGGATCCGGCTTTTCCGTCCCGCCGATGTGCAGGCTGGCTGCGGTGAACATCAGGAAGACGGCGAAGAGGAAGACATGCAGGGGTGCCACATAGCGGGCCCGCTTGCCCTCGATCCACTCGCGGCTGAGGCGGCCGGGATTGAGGGTCAGCACCGGCAGGGTGCGCCACAGGCGGCCGTCGAAATGGGCGACGCCCTCGACGAACTCGTGCAGCAGGTGGCCGAGCTTGTTGTGCAGATGGGCCTGCTGGCCGCACTCGTGGCAGTAGTGGCCGATCAGGGGGGTGTTGCAGTTTGCGCAGGGCGCGTGGGCCTTCGCCTCCGCCTCCAGCGGCTTGTTGGCGAGATAGGCCGGCTCCTCTGGCGGCGCCGCGGCCTCCACCGGCACGGGCTCGACCGGGATGGTCTCGCCCGGGACGGCCTTCGCCGCCGCCGGTTTGCGGACGCGCGGCTTGGCCGGCGCTTTCGCCGCGGCCGCCTTGGGTGTCCTCGGTTTCGCCCCCTCGGCCATGCCTACTCGGCCCAGCCCGGCTTGCGCTTCTCGAGGAAGGCCAGGACGCCCTCCCGGCCCTCGTCGCTGACCCGGCGGGCGGCGATCCGCTTGGCGGTCTCGTCCATGACGCCGCGATCGATCTCGGCGCCCTCGATGTCGTTGACCAGGCTCTTGGCGTCAGCGACCGCGCCGGGGGCGCAGGCCTTGATGGCGGCGGTCAGCTCGGCGCGGATCGTCTCGAAGCCGGCGGCGTCGGCGACGACCTGGCTGACCAGGCCAAACCCCAAGGCCTCGGCCGCGGTGAAGAGCTGGCCAGTAGCGAACAGACGCTTGGCGTTGCGGGCCCCGATGGCGCGGATCACATAGGGGCTGATGGTCGCCGGGGTGAGGCCGAGCTTCACCTCCGAGAAGGCGAAGGTCGAGCGTTCGGTGGCCACCGCCATGTCGCAGGCGGCCGCCAGGCCGGCGCCGCCGCCGAAGGCCGGGCCGTCGACGAGGGCGACGGTCAGCTGCGGCAGGTCGTGCAGGGCCTTCAGCATGACGGCCAGCGCCATGGCGTCTTCCCGGTTCTCCGACTCCGTCCATTCGACGGCGGCCTTCATCCACTCCAGGTCCGCCCCGGCGCTGAAGGCGCCCCCTGCCCCGGTCAGGAAGACCAGGCGCACGCCGTCTGCGTCGCTCAGGGTGACGAAGGTCTCGTGCAGGGCGGCGATGACCTCGGCGTTGAAGGCGTTCCGCTTGTCAGCGCGGTTGATGGTGACGGTGGCGATGCCGTCTGGCGTGGCCTCGAGGAGGACGAGGTCGCTCTGGGTGTCGGAATCGAGGACTTCGACGAGGGGGTCGGCGATGGGGTTGGTCATGGCTATCTTTCTACATCCGGAACACGCCAAACGGCGTGTCGGCGATGGGGGCGTTCAGGCTGGCGGAGATCGCCAGACCCAACACATCCCGCGTCTGGGCCGGGTCGATCACCCCGTCGTCCCAGAGGCGGGCGGTGGCGTGGTAGGGGTTGCCCTCGTCCTCGTACTTCTGGCGCACGGGGGCCTTGAAGGCTTCTTCCTCCTCCTTGGTCCATCTGTCGGCGTCGCGGTGGACGGTGGCCAGGACCGAGGCCGCCTGTTCGCCGCCCATGACGCTGATGCGGCTGTTGGGCCAGGTGAACAGGAACCGGGGGCTGTAGGCCCGGCCGCACATGCCGTAGTTGCCGGCCCCGAAGCTGCCGCCGATCAGGACGGTGAACTTGGGTACGTTGGCGGAGGCGACGGCGGTGACCATCTTGGCGCCGTCCTTGGCGATGCCGCCGGCCTCGTACCTGCCGCCGACCATGAAGCCGGAGATGTTCTGCAGGAAGACCAGCGGAATCTTCCGCTTGCAGGCCAGTTCGATGAAGTGGGCGGCCTTCTGGGCGCTTTCGCTGAAGAGGACGCCGTTGTTGGCCAGGATGGCGACCGGGTAGCCCCAGATGCGGGCGAAGCCGCAGACCAGGCTGGTTCCGTAGAGGGCCTTAAACTCGTCGAAGTCGCTGCCGTCGACGAGGCGGGCGATGACCTCCTTCACGTCGTAGGGCGCGCGGACGTCGGAGGGGACGATGCCGTAGAGTTCGGCCGGGTCGAAGGCCGGCGGGCGGGGTTCGCGGACGTCCATCTCGGCGGGTTTCAGGGTGTTCAGCCCCGCGACGATGTTGCGGACGATCTCCAGCGCATGCTCGTCGTTGGCGGCGACATGGTCGACGACGCCGGAGCGGCGGCCGTGGACGTCGGCGCCGCCGAGGTCGGTGGCGGAGATGACCTCGCCGGTGGCGGCCTTCACCAGCGGCGGGCCGGCCAGGAAGATGGTGCCCTGGCTCTCCTCGCCCGCGCCGCGCACGATCACCGTCTCGTCGCTCATCGCCGGGACATAGGCGCCGCCGGCGGTGCAGCTGCCCATGACGCAGGCGATCTGCGGGATGTTTTCCGCCGACATGCGGGCCTGGTTGAAGAAGATGCGGCCGAAGTGGTCGCGGTCGGGGAAGACCTCGTCCTGGTGCGGCAGATTGGCGCCGCCGCTGTCGACCAGATAGACGCAAGGCAGACGGTTCTGCTGGGCGATCTCCTGGGCGCGCAGGTGCTTCTTGACCGTCATCGGGTAGTAGGTGCCGCCCTTCACCGTGGCGTCGTTGGCGACGATCATCACCTCGCGCCCCGAGACCCGGCCAATGCCGCAGATCAGGCCGGCCCCGGCGATCTCGCCGTCATAGAGATCGAAGGCGGCCAGCTGGCCGATCTCCAGGAAGGGCGAGCCCGGATCGAGCAGGCGTTCGACCCGCTCGCGGGGCAGAAGCTTGCCGCGCGAGACGTGGCGCGTGCGCGCCGCTTCCGAGCCGCCCAGCGCAGCCTTGGCGACGCGCGCGCGCAGCTCTTCTGCGAGGGCGCGGTTGGCCTCGGCGTTGGCGCGGAAAGCCTCGCCGTTTCGATCGAGAGCTGTGCCGAGGATGCTCATGCGCCGATCAACTCGCGGCCGATC
>SDZP01000395.1 GCA_004144935.1 Caulobacteraceae bacterium
ACATCAAGTTCTACTTCGACGGCCAGCCCGTGACCGTCAAGCAGCTGCTCGGTCCGGTGAAGACCAGCCGCAAGACCAACGGCAGCGGCAAGCGCAACAAGCCGGACGCCTGTCGCTGGGCCCTGATCAGCGGCCTGATCGCCCTCGCCGAGGAAGCCCGGCTGCAGGGCGGCAACGCCGTGGTCAACATCAAGTCCAACTTCGGCGATGTCGAAAGCTCCAGCCCCGACAGCTACAAATGCGGCGTCGGCAGCATCATGGTCGGCGTCGCCCTGAAGGGTGACGTCGCGGTGGTGGAATAGGCTGATGGCCATCCTTATTCCCCGGCGGCGTCTCGGCGCCGCCGTCCTGGCCCTGAGCCTGGCGTTCGGTCCCGGGCTTGGTCAGGCCGCGGCCACAAAGCCCACGGACGAGGTCACGGACGCGCCGCTGTCGGTCCTGCAAAAGCCTGAGAATCTCGACCGGATCGGGCGCGATATCACCTTCGTCTTCGCCGACGCCCCCGGCCCGATCCCGCAGGAAGGCCGGCTGCGGTCGCGCAAGCAGGTCCGCAACAGCAAGAACGCGCAGGCCGATTGCGAGGCGGCCCTGGTCCTGTCCCTCGAGGGCTTCGCGGCCTCGGCGCGCAAGCATGGCGCGACGCGGGTAATCAACATGCGTTCCTTCTGGGGTGGCTATCCGACCTCGAGCGCTCAGACCTACAAGTGCGCCCGAAGCAAGAAGATGACGTCCATCTCTCTTGTCGGCACCCTCGAAGGCGTGAAGTGATGGCGCCGTCCCGGTCGAACGCCGGCGGGTGAACAGGGGCGCCAATTCTGGCACATCACCCGACATGAGCTTTCGTCCCTGCGCGGTGATTCCCGCCTACAACCACTATCTGCGCCTGGGTCCGGTCATCGCGGGCCTCAAGGCGCTTGGCCTCGACGTTTTCGTCATCGACGACGGCAACGTCGAGCCGGCCCGGTCCGGGCTGGCGGCCTTCCATGCGCCGGAGCGGGGCGTCACCGTCGTCCGGCGGCCGGTCAATGGCGGCAAGGGGGCGGCGGTGATGGACGGCTTTCGCCACGCCGCCCGGGCCGGCTACAGCCACGCCCTGCAGATCGACGCCGACGGCCAGCATGAGCCGCAGCAGGCGGCGCGGTTTCTCGATCTGGCCCGCGCCAACCCCACGGCGGTGATCGCCGGGGCGGCCGTCTATGACGACAGCGTGCCAAAATCCCGCAAGTTCGGCCGCTACATCACCCACTTCTGGGTCTGGGTAGAGACCGCCTCGCTGGACATCGCCGACAGCATGTGCGGCTTCCGGCTCTATCCGCTGGGCCCGACCCTGAAGATGCTGGCCAGCGAGCACATCGGCCCGCGCATGCAGTTCGACACCGAGATCCTGGTCCAGTTGCACTGGCGCCGCGTGCCCGTGATCAATGTGCCGGTGCAGGTGGTCTATCCCCCCGACAACACTTCCAACTTCCGCATGCTGGCCGACAATGTGCGCATCAGCCTGATGCACCTGGGCCTGATCCTGCAGGCGCCGGTGCGGTTGCCACTCAAACTGCTGCGGAAGCCGCCGCGCTAGGGCTGGTTCGTCCAGACCAGACTCATCACAAATCCCGGCTCCGGCAGCGTCTGCAGCAACCAAGCGTCGCCCACGGGGACCGGCGCTTCGGACAGGTTCCCCCCGGCCATGCGGATCAGGTCCGCCGTCGGGTCCCGGCCGAACGCCTTGAACCAGGCCTCGCCGAACGTCCAGCCGCGGAAGAACTGCTCGGGCGTTACCGCTTCGGCCGCCCCCAGGTAATGCTCGGCGATCGCCGCCAGCCGTCGGCCGGGATCGATCCACTCCACATCGATGCCGACCCGGGTGACCGGCGGCGCGGCGACGGCGGCCGCGATCAGGCCCCGGCCGTGACTGCGCGAGAACAGCGCGGCGGCGGGGTCCAGTTCGGCCTGCAACACCCGGGCCTCGGCGCTTTCCAGCGCCTTGGGCGGGCGCTGGCCGGGTCTGTAGCCGGGCAGGCGGCGGACGGCGTATCGCGGCCGCCCATCCATGCCGTCGTCAGACCAGCGAGCCGTGGCAGTGCTTGAACTTCTTGCCCGAGCCACAGGGGCAGGCGGCGTTGCGGCTGGTGCGTTCCCAGCCGTCCGGCAGGGCCGAGACCGGCAGGGCCGAGCGCTGCTGGGCGTCCAGGCCCGTGCCGGCGGCGGCCAGGCTGAGGGCCCGTTCGTTCTCGCCGGTGTGCGGGTCCATGTGGATTTCCTGCAGCCCCTGCAGCGGGTCGGGCTCGGGCTCGGCGTACTGGAACTCGACGGTCATCAGCCAGCGGGTGGTGTTGGTCCGCAGGTTCGACAGCAGGGTCTCGAACAGGCTGAAGGCCTCGGTCTTGTACTCGTTCAGCGGATCCCGCTGGCCATAGCCGCGCAGGCCGATGACGTTGCGCAGGTGGTCCAGGTGCATCAGGTGCTCGCGCCACTGCAGATCGATCATCTGCAGCAGGAAGTTCTTCTCGACCGACCGCATCTGCTCCGGCGACAGGATGCCCTCGCGTTCGGCGGCCCGGGCGTCGGCGGCGGCGTTGATCCGCTCCTCGATCTCCTCGTTGGCGATGCCTTCCTCGCCGGCCCATTCCCGGATCGGCAGCTGCATGCCGAGGATGGCCTCGACCCGCTCGGTCAGGCCGTCGACATCCCACTGCTCGGCATAGGCCTTGGGCGGCAGGTGGCGGTTGACCAGGTCCTCGATGGTGTCCTTGCGCATCTCGGTGATGAATTCCGAGAGGTCGGTCGCTTCCATGAACTCCTGGCGCTGCTCGAACACGGCCTTGCGCTGGTCGTTGACGACGTCGTCGTACTTCAGGAGGTTCTTGCGGATCTCGTAGTTGCGCTGCTCGACGCGCTTCTGGGCGGTGGCGATGGCGCTGTTCAGCCACTTGTGGGTGATGGCCTCGCCTTCCTGCACGCCGAAGGAGCGCATGATGGCGTCCAGCCGGTCGCCGGCGAAGATGCGCAGGAGGTCATCCTCGCAGCAGAGGAAGAACTTCGACCGGCCAGGGTCGCCCTGACGGCCCGTCCGGCCGCGCAGCTGGTTGTCGATGCGGCGGCTCTCGTGGCGCTCGGTGCCGAGCACGAAGAGGCCGCCGGCGGCGAGGGCCACCTGCTTCTTCTCCTCGATCTCGGTCTTGAGG
>SDZP01000396.1 GCA_004144935.1 Caulobacteraceae bacterium
CAGGACGCCCGCGCCAACCTGTCGGTCGCCGGGAGCAGCCTGGCCGCCACCGCCCGGGCCCACCCGGTGCTGGCCGTCCTGACCGTGGTCGGCGGCATCGCCGCCATCGGCCTGCTGGCTAATCCGGCCACGCGCCGCGCGGCCATCGCCGGCGGCACGGCCCTGTGGGGCAAGTACGGCGACAAGGCCCAGGACCTCCTGACCAAGCGCTAGGCCGAGCCAGGCACCAGGTTGGCAAGGCGCCGATCTGGCCAAGCGGGTCACCCCGTGCGAAACCCCGGAGGCATCAAGCTTTCCGGGGTTCTCCATGTTCAAGCGCCTGCTGCCCGTCCTCGCCGCCTGCCTGCTGACCGCCTGCGCGGGAACCGCCAAGGCCGCCCCCGACACGCTCGACGCCATCGCCGTCGACTTCGTCAAGCTGACCCTGGAGGCCGGGGTTCGCGAGGATGGCTATGTCGACGCCTATTATGGCCCGCCCGAATGGCAGGAGGCCGCCAAGGCCGCGCCGCGCGAGCAGGCCAAGCTGCGCGCCGACGCCCGCGCGCTGAGCGCCCGCCTCGCCGCCCTGCCCCTGTCCAGGGACCCGCTGGTCCAGCGCCGCCGGGCGTTCATGGCCGGCCAGCTGAAGGCCGCCGACACCCGGCTCTCCATGGCGCTGGGCGAAAAGTTCAAGTTCGCCGACGAAGCCGAGGGCCTGTTCGGGGTCCGTCCGCAGCTGAAACCCCTGAGCGCCTACGATCCGGTCCTGGCCAGGATCGAGGCCCTGGTCCCCGGCGACGGGCCGCTGTCGGAGCGGGTCGACGCCTTCCTGAACCGCTATGTCATCCCGGCCGACAAGCTCGAACCGGTGATGCGGGCCGGGATCGCCGAGTGCCGCAAGCGCACCGCCGCCCATATCGCCATGCCGGCGAGCGAGCAGTTCACCCTGGAATTCGTGACCGGCAAGAGCTGGTCCGCCTACAACTGGTACAAGGGCAATGCGACGAGCCTGATCCAGATCAACACCGACCTGCCGACCCGCATCAGCTGGGCCATCGATCTGGGCTGTCACGAGGGCTACCCCGGCCACCATGCGCTCAACATGCTGCTCGAGCAGAAGCTGGCCAAGGGCCGGGGCTGGGTCGAGTTCACCGTCTATCCGCTCTACAGCCCGCAATCGCTGATCGCCGAGGGGACCGCCAACTACGGCATCGACCTGGCCTTCCCGCTGGCCGAGAAACTGACCTTCGAGCGCGACGTGCTGTTCCCGCTGGCCGGCCTGGACCCGGCGACAGCCGAGCGGCAGGTGGTGCTGGACGCGGCGAGGGAGGACCTGGCCGGCGCCCGGCTGACCATCGCGCAGCTGTATCTCGACGGCGAGATCGATCGGGAGACCGCCATCGGCCTGGCCCAGAAGTATCAGCTGACCAGCCGCGCCCGGGCCGAGCAGTCGATCAGCTTCACAGAGAACTACCGCAGCTACGTGATCAACTACGGCCTCGGCCAGGATATGGCGCAGGCCTATGTGGAGGCGGCCGCGCCGGATCAGGACGGGCGCTGGAAGGCGTTCGAGCGGCTGATCTCTGAACCGACCCAACCGGCCGATCTGCTGAAGCGCTAGAGGGTCAGCTTCCCGAAGTACCCGGTCAGTTCGAGGTAGCCGCGGGCTTCCTCGCTGCTGACCGCGCCTTCCCAGTAGACCGGGCCGCCGCCGGCGCGGCTGTCCAGTTCCTGGTCGTCGAACAGCGGCTTGAGGAGGATCGTCCGGGGTCCGCCCGGCAGGGGGGCGGTGATCGCCTGTTCGACCGGGTACAGCGCCCCGGTGCGGGTCGAGCGCCAGCGGCGGCGGGCTTCAAACGTCAGTTCGCCGGGGTGGAAGACGGTGAGCACGCCCGTCGGGCTGCGGTAGGAGCCGCCCGTCCACAGGGGTTTGCCGGCCGCGTCCCGGACCTGGAAGGCGGTCAGGGCACCGCCGTCCTTGAGGTTCAAGCCGGCCCAGTCCCAGCCGACGGCGGCGGGGTTGAGCAGGGTGGAAGACCATTCGCGGTCGAGCCAGGCCTTGCCGGCGACCTTGATCGTCCGGTCGCCGCGCCGGACCGAGCCGGTCACCGCCATCTGCGGCAGGCTGTAGTAGTGGCTGGCCTCGCTGGGCGATCGGCGGCCTCGGCCAGGCCGAAGCCGGCGCGGGCGACGCGCTGGCTGTGCAGGAGCCTGTTCTCCTTTGGGTCCGACAGGGCGGCGTGGGCGAACAGCACCTGTTTGGCGGCGAAGGCGCTGGGGTTGGCCTGGTCGACGTCGGGACGGGTGCGGAAGAAGGTGACCTGGAAGCCGAGCGGGCCCTCGGCGGTGTCCAGCCAGCCGGTGACGTACCACCATTCGGTGCGGAACTGCGGGTGGCTGCCGTGGTCGCGCGGGAAGGCGATGGCCTCGGCCGGGGTGACGGTGGCGTAGACCGGGGCGACGCGGCCGGTGTCGGCGGCCATGAGAAGAAGGGCGGCCAGGGCGGCCAACACGACGCGCATCACCAGTCCTCCCGCACGGCGCGGACGGCGTCCATGGAGAGCGCCCGGCGGCCGGCCAGCAGGGCGGCCCCGGCCGAGGCGGCGATCAGGGTCACCGTCACCACCGCGAACAGGCCCCAGGGCAGGCGGGTCTGCATGGTCCAGTGGAAGGACTGCGGATTAACCACATGGATCAGCACCTGGCTCATGATCAGGCCCAGCGTCAGGCCGGCGGCGACGCCGACGGAGCCCAGCAGGCCGCCCTCGATGGCCAGCATGGCGGTGATCTGGCGCTTGCGGACGCCCAGATGGCGCAGCATGCCGAACTCCTTGGTGCGGGCCAGGGTCTGGGCCGAGACGGTGGCGGCGACGCCGGCCAGGCCGACGAGGATGGCGACCAGCTCCAGCACATAGGTGATGGCGAAGCTGCGGTCGAAGAGGCCGAGCGCGATGGCGCGGATCTCGCCGGGGCGCAGCATCTCGGTGCGGGCGGCGACATCCGGCGGCAGGACGGCGCGGACGGCGGCCCCGACGGTCTCGGGCCGGGCCCCGGGCTCCAGGTCTATGGAGGCCTCGCCGCGCAGGCCGTCGCCGGTCAGGCGGCTGTAATCCTCGCTGGTCAGGACGATGGCCCCGTTCTGGCGGGCGTAGTCGCGCCAGAGGCCGGCGACGTAGACGCGCGGTCGTCCCTTGAGCGGCAGTTCGAGGGTCTGGCCGACCTTCAGGTCGTTGAGCCAGGCGGCCGGTTCGCTGACCCAGATGGGGGTCAGGCCCGCCGGCGCGGGGCGCGACCGGCCGATCAGCGGGACGCGGGCGCCGGGGTTGTCGCGGGTGATCGGCTGGGCGACCAGGGCGACGGGCGGGGCGTCGGTGGAAAGGCGCAGGGGCGTCTGGCGGGTGAAGTGGACGGCGGCGACGCCCGGCACGGCGGCGATGCGGGCTTGGCCGGCGGGGTCGAGGCCGCCGACCTCGGAGGGGCCGGCGAAGCGGATATAGAGGTCGTCCGGCAACACCTGGCCCAGCCAGTCGTCGACCGAGCCCCGGAAGCTGGAGACCATCACCGCCATGGCGATCATCAGGCTGGTCGAGGCGACGATGCCGCAGAGGGCGACGGCGGCCTGGGACGGGGCGCCCCAGAGGCGGCGGACGGCCAGCTCGGCGACGGGGCTCTTCAGGGCCCGGGCCTCCAGCGGCGAGAGCAGCAGCCGGGCGACCCAGGGCATGGCGGCCACGCCGCCGGCCAGCAGCAGGGCCATGGAGACGTAGCCCAGCAGCGGCAGGCCATAGACGGCGGGGGCGAAGGCGCAGGCGGCGCCGAGGCCAAGCAGGATCAGGGCCAGGCGGATGCGCGGCCGGGCCGAGGGGTCGATGGCGTCGCCGACGTTCTTCAGCGCCACCGCCGGCTGGGCGCGGGCGGCCTCGCGGGCCGGGATCAGGCTGCCGACCAGGGCGCAGGCGAGGCCGAGCACGAAGAAGACCCCCGCCGCGATGGGGGCGAAGATCAGGGTCGGGCGGGCGCCTTCGAAGAAGCCGCTGCCCAGATCGCCGCCGAGCAGGCGCAGGGCGACGCTCGCGAGCCCCAGGCCGAGGCCGATGCCCAGGGCCGAGCCGACCGCGCCGACGATGCCGCCCTCGGCCAGCACCTGGACCAGCAGGGCCCGCCGGTTGACCCCCAGCACCCGCAGCAGGGCGAACTGGGCGCGGCGGCGGGCGACTGACAGGGACTGAGCCGAGAAGACCAGGAAGGCCCCGGTCAGCAGGGCCATCAGGGCCAGCATGTTGAGGTTGACCCGGTAGGCGCGGGAAAGGCTGTCGCTGCGCCTCTCCTGGCTTTCCTGGGTGACCACCTCGGCCTCCGGCGGCAGCAGGCGGGTCAGGCCGGCGCGGGTGGCGGCGGGATCGGCGTCGGCCGCCAGTTTGACGTCGACGCGCTGCAGCTTGCCCAGCTGGCCGAAGCGCCACTGGGCGGCGGCGATGTCCATGACCACGATGCGGCGGCCCTCGGCCACGGCCGGCAACGGTCCGGCGATGGTCAGGGGCACGGTGCGGCCGCCGGCGGCGATGGTGATGACGTCGCCCGGCTTTCGGCCCGCCATCAGGGCGGGGGAGACGAAGGCGGCGTTCTCGTCGAACACGGCGCCGGCCCCGCCGAAACCGCCTTCCCCGGCGCCGGCCGGCCGGCCCAGCAGGTTGGGGGTGACGGCGGCGGCGCGGAAGATGTCGAGGCCGATCAGGGTCAGCCGCTGGTCCTCGCCGGGGACGACGCCGGTCAGCTGGATGACCGGGCTGGCCAAGGCGACGCCAGGGGCGCGGGCCAGCCTGGGATAGAGGCCCTCGTCGAAGCCGGCGGGGGAGACCGACTGCACCTGCAGGTCGGCGTCGCCATTGACCGTGCTGATCGCCTTGGAGAATTCGGTCAGGGCCGAGGCGTTGATCAGGTGGACGGCGAAGCCCAGGGCGACGCCGACGGCGATGGCCAGCGCAGCGGTGACGACCCGCACCGGCTGGCTGCGCCACTCGCCGAGGATCAGCCAGCGGAGGGCTGTCAGGCTGAGGGATTTGGCTGCGGGGGTCATGAGGGTTGAGCCGGTGGGGTGGCCTCTCCCTTCCCCTCAATGGGGAAGGGTTGGGGATGGGGTGTTCGCACCACCCCGTAAGCGGAGGTCAAAGAGGG
>SDZP01000057.1 GCA_004144935.1 Caulobacteraceae bacterium
AGCCGACGTAACCCAGGTAGAGCAGCGGCGGGTGGAAGGCCAACGCCGGGTCCTGCAGCAGCGGATTGAGCGAAGCGCCCTCCACCGGCGGGTCGATCAGTCGGGTCATCGGGTTGGAGGCGAAGACGGTGTAGGCCAGGAAGGCGGCGCCCAGCGCCCCCTGCACGGCGATGGTCCGGGCCTTCAGGTCGCGCGGCAGGTCGCGCCCGAACCAGCCGATAGCGGCCCCGAACCCGGTCAGGGCGAGGCACCACAGCACCATCGAGCCCTCGTGGCTGCCCCAGGCCCCGGCCACCCGGTAGAGCAGCGGCTTGGCGGTGTGGCTGTTGTTGGCGACGTTGGCGACCGAGAAGTCGCTGGTCACAAAGGCATGGATCAACGCCCCGAAAGTGACGATCAGGGCGATGAAGGCCCCCGTCGCCGCTCCCTCCCCGGCCCCGGCCAGCAGCGGCCGGCGCGCGCCCGCCGCCGACAGGGCGGTCTGGGCGAGGGAGAGGACGAAGGCGAGGATAAGGGCGAAGGCGCCCAGTTCGACGATCATGCGCCGTCCTGCTCAGGACGGGCCTGTTTCGCGGCCGGATTGGCGCCGGGCGCGTCATGGGCCGGACGCTCGCCGTCGCCGCGCCATTCGCCCTGTTCCTTCAGCGCCTTGGTGACCTCGCGGGGCATGTATTTCTCGTCGTGCTTGGCCAGCACCCGCTTGGCGACGAAGACGCCGTCCGGGCGCAAGGCGCCTTCGGCCACCACCCCCTGGCCCTCCTTGAACAGGCTGGTGACCTCGCCATCATAGACCACGGTCATGCCCGCCTGGTTGTCGACGACACGGAACGTCATCGCCTGACCGTGCTGCTTGAGGCTGCCGGCCTCGACCAGGCCGCCGAGCTGGAAGGCCTTGCCGGGCTTCAACTCTGCAGCCTCGACCTGCCCGGGGGTGAGGAACAGGGAGATGTTCTCGCGCAGGCCGTACAGGGTCAGGCCGACGGCCAGGGCCAGCACCGGCGCGCAGGCCAGGACAATGGTCAGCCGACGGCGGGCCTTGTGGGATTTCGGCCAGAAACTCATGGCCTGGACACTCCTTGGGGGGGTTCTGCGGCCGCCTTCAGCGCGTCGAGCACCTGGGGCTGGTCTTTATAGAGGGATCGGGCGCGGGCCAGGGCGGCGTCGCGCTTGGAAATTTCGCCGAGCACGCCATAGGCGCGGACCAGCCGCGCCCACCCTTCGGGATCGTTGGGGTCGGCCTCCAGCCGGGCGGCCAGGCCGTCGACCATGCCGCGGATGGCCGGTCCCATATCGGGCCCGGCCGGCAGCGCCGCCTGTTGCTGTTGCGGCGCGGGCGGTCGGCCGGTGCGGCTGACCTCGGCGATCTCGGCCGCCAGGCCGTCCCGGCGCGGATCGCTCGCCAGCAGGTCGGCCAGCAGCGCGCGCCAGGTCGCCAGACCCTGCGCGGGCTTGCCGTCGGCGATGTCGGCCAGGCCGAGGTGGTAGCGCGGAGACGCGGCCCCGGGATCGAGGCGCTGGGCCTCCCCAAAGGCCTTGCGGGCGTCCAGACCGATCTCGCCATTGCCGGTCAGCACGAACAGCTCGCCCAGCTGCGTCCAGAGTTCGGGATTGCGCGGCTCGGCCGCCACCGCCTGACGCAAGGCCTTGGCGGCGCCGAAGGGATCGTCGGATTCAAGCCGCGCCTTGGCCAGAAGCTGCAGCAGCTTGGGGTCGTTGGGCGTCTTCTTCGCCACTTCGGTCAGGGCTGCGGCGATCTGGGCGGCGGTCAGGGTGTCGGGATCGGCCTTGCTCCAGGCGGCGATCCGCGCGGCCATCGGTGCGTCGGCGCGGCCGGGCGAGCCGACCACCAGGTAGATCCCGAAAGCCATCAGAGGCGCCAGCACGGCCGCCGCGGTGGCGATGGCGCGCCCTCCGGCCAGCGTCGCCGGACGCCCGACATCGTCAGCCGCCAGCAGCCGCTTGCCGGCCTCGGCGCGCACTTCCGCCTGTTCGGCCGGGCTCAGGAGCCCGCGGGCGACAAGGTCGTCGATCTCCGCCAGTTGACGGCGATGCACCGCCAGGCCGGGGTCGCCCTGCGCCGGCGCCAAGGCCCTCCGGCGCGCCAGGGTAAGGACCAGCCAGCCGGCCAGCGCCGACAGCAGGGCGGCGGCGGTCCAGAACAGGGCGGTGAACCAGAAGGACATGAGCGGGCTGTTAGCGGATATCCGGGGCTGGGGCGAGGCGGCAAAACGCCGGCGTGGCCTCTGGAGCGGTCACACACCCCGCGCAACAAGACCGGACCGGGTCGTTCCGCCTTGATCCAGCGCAAGGCGTCGGAGCAATCAGGCCGCCGCCAGACGCCGCCGGACGATCTGCGCGGCCTTGCCGTCCCGGGACAGACCCAGGAGATCGGCCGCCACCGCCAGGAAGGCCCGCGCTCGTCCGGCATCCTCGGCCTCGCCGGAATGCAGATGCTCCAGGGCGTCTTCCACATAGGGGTCGATGTGTTTCTCGACCGCTTCCAGAATGCGGCTGCGGGTCGCGCCGAAGCCGCCGGTATCGGCGCTGGAGCGCACCTCCTCCGAAAAGGCCAGCAGGCTCATGGCATGGCCGACCGCCCGGGGATCGGGATCGGCCGACAATTTCGGAGTCGCCTTGATCAGCCTGGCGCTGTAGCGCAGCGCCACCACCGGCAGGGCCTGGCCGACCGCGGCCTCGATCTCCTTCAGCCGCCCCTCGACCGACAGCGCCAGCCCCCGCTTCTGACCGGCCAGGCGCTTGCCCCACTCGCCGTCCTTGCTCAGCTGCACGGCGCCCTCGAGCTCGGCGATGGCCGTCGCCGCCTGCTGCACGGCGCGACCGGCGGCCCGGCCGGCCGCCTCGCCGCCCCGGGTGTCGAAACCGCGGACGCTGGCCAGATGACCGTCGATGGCGTCCATGACCATGACCCCGAATGGGCCCAGTTCCGACGCCGCCAGATAGCGCTCGCTGGGGCGATCCATGACCGCGGAGATGACCCGCAGGATCTCGCCGGGCTCGTTGAGCCGCGAGGCGAGCATCTGGAAGAACAGCGGACCGGCGTCAGGCGCCATCGCCACGCTGTCGCGATAGGCCACACGGGCGGCCGCGCGGCGCTCGTGGTCCATCCGCGCCAGCCAGTCGCTGAGGTGCGGCAGACAGCGGCGGACAACGGGGACGAGCGACAGCACCGGAATCATGCGCTCGGCACCGAAGCCGGCCAGGGCGGTCGGCAGCGGGTCGGTCTTCAGGTCCTGCAGGGCCAGGGCGCAGAGGTCGTCGAAGGCCGTCGGATCGATGTCCTCTTCGTTGTAGACCTGGGCGGAGAGCTCGGCCTGGCGCATTGCGGCGGGATGTGCGGCCTTCAGGTGCTTCCAGAGCCGGCCAAGCTGGCCCGGCGGAAATTGCGCCATCGGCCCCTTGAACAGACCGATGATGGGGCCGAGGACCAGGTTGCGGAAGGTCCGGTCGTGGTTTTCCCGGTCGACCAGCGTCCAGACCGAACCCAGGGGTCCGTCACGGACCGCGTCGTCGGACAGGGCCAGCTCAAGACGGTGCAGCACCGCGTCGGGGGCGCTGTCGATCAGCATCCTGAGCAGACCGGCTTTGTCCGGCGAAAGCTCGCTCATGGTGTACGCCCAAGGTCGCCCCACCGGCGACGCCATCTACATGCGGCATGGGTGGTTAACGAAGGCCAAAACCCCGGTTTTCAGGCTTCGACGCGCGGCAGGGTCACCTTGACCATCAGCCCGCCCAGGGCGCTGTCGCCCAGGGTGAGGTCGCCGCCGTAGGCCCGGGCCAGCTCGTCGACGATCGCCAGCCCCAGGCCCGAGCCGGGCGCGCTCTCGTCCAGCCGGGCGCCGCGCTTGATCACCTCTTCGCGCCGCTCGGCCGGAAGGCCGGGCCCGTCGTCCTCGATGCTGAGGGTCAGCCAGTCGGCTCCGGACGGGAGGGCGGTCGCCCGGATGTTGCGCTTGCACCAGATGCCGGCGTTTTCGAGGATGTTGCCGACCAGCTCCTGCAGATCCTGCCGCTCGCCCCGGAAACACAGGTCGTCGGGCGACCGCCAGTCGATGGTGGCGCCCTTCTCCTGGAAGATCCGCTCCATGGTCACGGTCAGTTCGTCCAGCACCTCGCCGACGTCGGTGCGCTCCCCTGTGCTCTGCGAGCGGGCGGCGGCCCGGGCCCGGCGCAGGTGGTGCTCGACATGGGCCCGCATAGCCTCGGCCTGGCGCTCGACGATGTCGGCCAGTTCGCCCGGTGTCGACCGCGCCTCGGTCAGCATCACCGCCAGCGGCGTCTTCAGGGCATGGGCCAGGTTGCCGACGTGGGTGCGCTGGCGCTCGACCACATCCTGGTTGTGGGCCACCAGGGCGTTCAGCTCGCCGGCCAAGGGCGACAGCTCGGCCGGATAGTCGCCGACCAGCCGTTCGGCCTTGCCCCGGCGCACCAGCGCAACCTCGCGCCGCAGGCCGAACAGCGGGGCCAAGCCGATGCGGACCTGCAGATACACCGCCAGGATCAGTCCCGCCCCGAGCACTACGAGGGCGCCGACGATGATGGTGATGAAGCGGTTGGCGGCCTCGTCGATCGACTCGCGGTTTTCAGCCGCCACGAACAGCACCGGCTGGTCGCGGCCGGGGATTGAACTGACCTGGGCGGCGGCGTGCAGCCGCTTGCCCAGCGGGTCGGTGGTGTCGAAATAGACGCTGGTTCCGGGGGTTCTGGTCGCCGCCGCGCCGATGCCATCGGGCAAGGTCAGCTTGCTGTCCCAGATCGACCGTGACTTGACGAGCGACTTCACCGCCCCTTTGGCGTCGACCTCGGCGATCTGCCAGTAGAAGCCGCTATAGGGACGATAGGCGCGCACGTCGGTCATCGGCGGCGCATAGACCTGGCCGTTGTCGACGGTGGTCTCGGCCTGCAGGCCGCGGATGGATTCCTCGAGCCCGGCCTCGAAGCGCTGCACGGAGGCCTGGCGGAACAGATGGTTGAGGCCAAAGCCGGCCAGCACCAGCATGGCTATGCTCCACACCCCGGCCAGCAGCACCAGCCGCAGGACGAGCGAGGAGCGCCTCAGGCTCTTGAAGAGGGGCTGGCGGGGCCGGCCCGCGGTCACGCGCCCGTCCTCACGCGCCCGATCATCACGCGTCGCTCTCACCCTCGAGCGCCATGATCCGGTAGCCGAGGCCACGCACCGTCTCGATGCGGTCCTGGCCGATCTTCTTGCGCACTCGGCCGATGAACACCTCGATGGTGTTGGAATCGCGGTCGAAGTCCTGATCGTATAGGTGCTCGACCAGTTCGGTGCGGCTGATCACCCGGCCCTGGTGCATCATCATGTAGTGCAGCAGGCGATATTCCAGCGAGGTCAGCCGCAACGGCTCGCCGTTGACCGAGGCGCGGGCGGCGCGCGGGTCGAGCCGCAGGCCGCCGCAGGACAGCTGCGGCGAGGCATGGCCGGCCGAGCGGCGCACCAGGGCGCGCAGCCGGGCCAGCAGTTCCTCGGTATGGAACGGCTTGGTCAGATAGTCGTCGGCCCCGGCGTCGAAACCGGCGACCTTCTGGCTCCAGTTGTCGCGGGCGGTGAGGATCAGCACGGGCGTGGCGACGTTCTCGCGCCGCCACTTCTCCAGCACCGAGACCCCGTCCATCTTCGGCAGGCCGAGATCGAGGATGACCGCGTCGTAGGGTTCGGTCTCGCCGAGGAAGTGGCCTTCCTCGCCGTCCGGGGCGTGATCGACGGCATAGCCGGCGTCACCGAGGGCCAGCTTGAGCTGACGCGACAGGTCGGGATCGTCTTCGACGAGCAGAATACGCATGGATCAGAGTCCTAGAACTGGCCGGAGGCCGCGTCGACCATGAAGTCTTCGAAGCGGCCGCCGGGGAAGCGCAACCGCATCCAGTAGTACTTGCGGCCGCCCTGCATGCGGGGGTTGGCGTTGACGTATTCGCCGCCGGTGCGGCTTTCGACCATACGGATCAGCTGCGACAGCGGAATTTCCCGCTCGCGCGGGGACTCGTAGCCGCCGCGATCGTCGTCGCCGCCGCGGGCGCCCCGGTTGCCCTTTGGCCCGCGTTGCTCTTGCTTGTCCGCCTTCGGCCCACGGCCCTGCGCATCCGCCGCCACGGGAATGGCGGTGGTCAGGATCGCGGCTGCAAAGAGGGCGATGAGGCGTTTCATGCCTGTGCTTCTAGGGCCTTCGGTCTGAATGGCGGCTGAATGAACAGGTTATTCGGGATTGCGGCCGGATGTCACGGGGCCGCTCGCCGCAGGCGAAGCATCACCGGCGCTTGGCGGCGTAGGGCCGTTTGGCCTTCCACTCCTGGGCGAACTGCTCAAGTTCCGGGCCAGGAACATCCGGCAGGGTGACCACCAGCCGCGCCACCAGGTCGCCGCGCCTGCCCTTGGCGTCGATGAAGCCTCGGCCCTTGAGGCGCAGCTGCTGGCCGCTGTTGGAGCCCTTGGGCACGGTCAGGGAGACGTTGCCGTCCGGGGTCGGTGCCTCGACCTTGCCGCCGAGCACCGCATCGGGAACCGTGATCGGCACGTCCATCTCCAGGCTGTCGCCCTCGCGGCGGTAGATGGGATGAGGCCGGATGCTCAGTTCGATCAGGGCGTCGCCGTTGCCGCCCCGGCCTGGCGCCCCCTGGCCCTTGAGCCGCAGGGTCTGGCCGTCCTGCGCGCCTTTGGGGATCGCCACCTCGACCGTGCGGCCGTCGGAGAAGGCGATGCGCTTCTTGGCGCCGCGGATGGCGTCCTCCAGGTCGATGTCGATCTTGGCGCGGACGTCCTGGCCCTTGGTCGAGAAGCCGCCGAACCCGCCCGGATTGCGCGGGCCGCCGCGGCCGAACATCTCGCCCAGGATGTCGTTCAGGTCGACGCCGTCTGGCGCCTGACCGCCGGCGCCGCGGGGAGACCAGCCGCCGGGCCCGCCGCTGCCGAAGCCGCCGCCGCCGCGGCTGAAGGGGTGCTGCTCGCGGCCCTCAGCGTCGATCTCGCCGTTGTCGAACTTCTTGCGCTTGTCCGGATCACCGACGATGTCGAAGGCCCCCGACACTCGTTTGAACTTCTCCTCGGCGGTCTTGTCACCGGGATTGGCGTCGGGGTGATACTGCTTGGCGAGCTTGCGGAACGCCTTGCGGATATCGTCCGCCCCCGCACTGCGGGAAACGCCCAGCTCCAGATAGGGGTCGCGCGCCAAGGAAACCTCTTGAAAAAACGAATGTCGGCGGAAGGCCTCTACCTAAGCCAACGCGCGGCCCGCGCAAGGGGCACTGTGATATAATTGCAACTTCGTTGAAAGCCGTTGTTGGCTTGTGCCCTGATGTGTCAGCCTCAGGCGGCAGAGAGCGGGGTTGCGTGGACGATCTGATTCAAACCTTTGACGACAACCGACGGGGACGCGCAGGTCGCAAGGAATTCTGGATCGGCTTCCTGATCATCACGATCGCCAACGTCGTTTTGGCGTTTGCGCTTGGCCTGGTTGGCGTTCCCACGGTCTTGTCCGGCATGCTGACCCTTCCGGTTTGGCTCTACTACGCTGGCCGCCGATTGCACGATCTTGGTCTCGCGGGATGGTTTGGACTTATCCCGTTCGGCGGCGGCGTCCTCATTGGCGTCTTCGCGGCGGCCGCGCCCATGGATGCGCAGGTCAAGGGCTTTATGTTAGGCGTCCTGCCGCTCGTGTTGACGGTAGCTGTCGTCCTCTGGCTGGGCTGCGCCCGAGGCCAGGATGGCGCCAACCGTTTCGGTCTGCCTCCGGGCGCTTCTGAACCCGCTGACGTTTTCTGAAAATTCCAACCGGCCTTGACCGACGCAAACACTTCGCCCTAGTGTACTAGTTAACCGATACACCAGGTTACCAGCCGCTTTGCATATCGCCATCAACACGACCGACGCCCGGCCGATCTACGTCCAGATCATGGACGAGGTCCGGCGCGCCCTCGTGCTCGGCTCCCTGCGGGCCGAAGACCCCCTACCCTCCGTCCGCCAACTGGCCGGCGACCTGCGCCTCAACCCCAACACCGTCGCCCAGGCCTACCGCGAGCTCGAGCGCGAGGGGGTGGTCTATGTCCGCCGGGGCCAGGGGACCTTCGTCTCCGACCGCCCGACCGCCGCGCCGGAGCGCGACGCCATCGTCCGGGAGGTCGCCGCCCGCGCCCTGCTCGACGCCCATCGCCACGGCCTCAGCGCCGACGACCTCATCGCCGCTGTCCGCCAGGCCGCCGACACGCCCAGAGCCGCAGAATGAACCCTGACCCATCCCTCGCCCTCCACGGCGCTGATGGTCATCGCCGGGGGCTTGGCCGCGGCCGGCATCCTCGACCCCGTCGCCGTCGTCGCCTGGTGCGTCGCGGGGCCGTGGCGGGCGACGCCGTCAGCTACTGGATCGGCCGCCGGGCTGGTTCGGGCGCGTTCAGAGCGCCGATCATACGCCGCCGCCGCCGCGTCATCGCCCGCGCCCGGCTCTTCTTCCGCCGCTACGGGGCCGCCTCCGTCTACCTCTGCCGGTTCCTGGGGCCGGTGCGGGCCTTCGTGCCGCTGATCGCCGTCATGACGGCGATGAATCAGCTGCGCTTCAAGGTCGCCTACATCGGCTCGGCCATCGTCTGGGTCACGGTCATGCTGGCCCCCGGCTACCTGGCCGCCAAGGGGGCCCAGCAGGCCCACCTCGAAAGCGTCTGGATCGTCATCGGCATCGTCTCCGTCGTCTGCATCGCCGTCCTCGCCCGCCGCCTGCTCAAGGCCCCGCGCCCGTCAGGACCCGGCCGGCGTCCAGCTCAGGTCGACGAGTTCTGAGGCCATCCGGCCGGCCGCCTCGCGAACCACCTGCTCGACTTCATCGAGGATGTAGTGGCGGCGGTTTGGCGGCGAGAAGGCATAGAGCGCCATCAGCGTATGCAGCCGCTCCCGCACCTTCGGCGGCTCGTGCAGTGAATTCAGCAGGTCCAGCGTCGGCGGCCCCACCGGCTCCTCGAGGATCAGTCTGGTCGGCTTCATCTCTTGTGTTTCCCTCGAAATCTTCAGGCGACCAGCGCCGCGTCACGGCAACGAAGGCCGTTGACCCGCACGTCCAGCTCACCCAGTCCGACGCCCAGCAGGTCGGTGAGACCATTCAGCGTGCCGTCCAGCGGTCCCGCCAGCGAGCCCAGCGTCTGGTTCACAGAGCTGACGATGCCGGATTTCAGTGGCGTCAGGCCGATGCCGAGCAGGTTGACCGTCAGCTCGGTGTTCCCCAGCAGGCTGGACAGGCTGGTCTGCGCCGTGTCCCGGGTCGAGGCGGTGCGGATCACCCGCCCGTCGATGTCGCCCTGGCTGAAGGTCAGGGTCCGCCAGGCGTCGCCGCCGACCCGGGTGTCGGCTTGACCGGTGACCGACAACAGCGGCACGGCCACGAACCGCGCCGGGCTGACTGTCAGTTCGCTCTTGAAGTTGCCAAGCCTGCCCTTTTCGATCTCGCCGATCACCAGCCGGCCGATGCCCGGCGAGGCGGCGATCCCAACCTGCCCCGTCGCGCAGTTGATGGAGTCCAGCCTGGCCCGTCCCTCGGCCAGCTGCAGCAGAACCGGCAGCCGCACCTGGGCGAACCCCAGCCCGGCCGCGCCGACCGGCGAGGTGTCAAGCTCGATGAACAACCGCGTCTGGGCCGTGCGCAGGATGACGCCCTTGTCGGCCGTCACCGACAGCCAGGGCGAATTGTTCGGCCGCTCGCCGATGGCCAGGGTGGCGTCGGCCTTCAGCAGGCCGGGAACGCCGGCCGACAGGTCAAGCGCCACCTGGCGCCCCTCCTGGCCGGTCAGCAGCAGGGCGCGAGCCAGGTCCAGGCTGCTCAGCGAGATGGTCGCCCGCGAGCCGCCAGCGGCCCGGTCCTGGTCGCCGTAGACCCCGAGATCCAGCAGATGCGACATCTTCAGGTTGGGGACGCTCGCCGAGGCGTTGGCCAGCACCTTGATGCTGCCCGCCTCGCGCGTGGCGCCCTGGGCGGTCAGCACGTCGGCCAGGGCGTTGAGAGCCATCGGCGCGCTGACCTCGGTGTCCAGCACCTGGTCGAAGGTGGCCGCCTTCAGGTTCAGCCGCGTGGCCAGGGCCGGTACATAACGCAGCAGGTCGACATCGGCGGCGGCCAGGGCCTGGTAGTCCATCACCGACAGGTTGACCTGGCTGCCGGTCAGGCCGGTGAGCAGGGCGTTGGCGACGCCGCCGTTCAGGGAGGCCAGGCGGGAGCCGATGCTGAACGAGGCCAGCTGCGTCTGGGCAGTCGCCCCGACCCGGCTGATGGCCACCGTCGGCTTGCCCATGACGAAGGCGCCGAAGGCCAGCCTGGCCTGGCTGTGCAGCCGCACCCGCGCCGCCGAGGGGCTGGCCCCGCCGACCTTGAACCGCTGCGCCGCCGGGATGGCGGCGTCCGGCGTGTAGGTCCCAAGCTCCAGTTCCACCCGCGTGGCGCCGCCCAGCCCGTTGGCCGCCACGGTCGCCTCGGCCGCCGTCTGCGCCCGGCCGATGTCGTTGGCGGCCGCCAGGGCGGCAAGGTCCGCCACCCCCTGCAGCTTGCGGCTTTCCAGGTAGATGGATCCCAGGTCGATGCCGACCGCCGCCGAGGCCAGCAGCATCGCCGCCCCCAGGGCGACGATCATCGACACGCCGCCCTGCTGATCGCCGGCGAAGCTCTGCGTGCGCGGGCCGGGCATCAGTAGCCCCCCAGCCGGACAACCGCGTTGCTGGCGATCGTGCTGGAGGGCATCGGCAGGATGCCCTTGAACAGCCAAAAGGGTGTCGCCGAGGCGTCGTAGGACACGGTGACGGTCATCCGCTGGGCGTCTTCGACGACGACGACCTTCACCGCCTTGGGATCGAGGATCGAATAGGCGGGCAGGCCGGCCGTCACGCTGGCCTGGGCCAGGCTGGCCCGCTCGGCCTTGTTCAGCCCGCCGATCGCCGCCCGGGCGCTGTCGTTGGCCGACTGCTGCACGCTATGCGATAGCCAGAAGTAGCCGCCGTAGCAGACGATGCCGAGAAGCATCGCAACCAGCGCTGGCGCCAGCATGGCGAATTCGATCGCGGCCGTGCCGCGCTCGTCGGCGAAATGAAATCGAGGTTTCGGCACTTCCGGGCCCCATAAAAGTCCTGCTTGAAGAGACGTTAGCCGGGACTCGATGAATCAAAATTTAATCTGCCACTGAACAATCGATTCATACTCCAGTCTATACATTCATAGAGACATCGATTTTCGGTTCGTTGTTCAGGTTGGGAACAATATCTGCTGCGACAACCCGTCGCTTCTGGAAATTATCTAAAGTAATATATCAGCTATACTCCAATACAGAATGTCGCACCCGCCGCCCAACAGACGCCTAAAAGTAGCAAGATGAGAATTTTCGTGCCGAAACGCCTGCCGCCCGCCCGCCACGACATCTCCGCCTGCGACGCGTTGTCACACTTTTTGGTTGAGTTCCAGCGTCCAGTCTGCTGACCCGCGTTCTCCGGAGACTTTCCAGTGAGTTTGATCCTGCGCCCTTTCACCCTGGCCGACGCCCCGGCCGTCAACGCCCTGTGCGACCAGGTCTGGTGGCCGACCCGCAGTCTGGCCGGTTGGCGCTGGATGATGGACGGCCCGCCGGGCGGCCGGCCGGCGGGGGAAGCCGCGACCGGCGGCTGGGTCTGCGAGCAGGACGGCGAGGTCCGCGCCTTCCTGGGCAACAGCATCCAGCGCTTCGACTGGCTCGGCGCAGCCCTGTACGGTTCGACCGGCCACACCCTGGTCGCCGATCCGCGCGCCAAGGGCGCCGCTCGCCGACTGCTGCGCGCCCTCGTCAACCAGCAGAACCGCTTCGCGGTCTACACCTTCAATGCCAATGCCCTCTCCAGCGGCTTCTACCGCCACTACGCGATGACACCCTGGCCCAACGCCACCCATGCGGTGAAGTACAGCTGGCGCACCGACCTGGCAGGCGTCGCGGCCGAGCGCTTGACGTGGAAACTGTCGCGCCTGACCGGCCTCGAGGCCGCCCGCGCCGGTCCCGAGCGATTCATGCGGGCGGTCCCGGCCCGTCGCCTACGCCTGCCCGCGTCGGTCACCGCCCTCTCGGTCCAGGACATCGGCCCGGCCTTCGACGCCCTCTGCGCCGACGTCGTCGCCACCGGCCTGTGCGTGGCCCGCCGTGACGCCGCAACCCTGCGGTGGCGCCTCACCGATCCCGACAACACCCGCGCCCCCATCCTGCTGGCCTATGAGGAAGACGGCCGCCTGGCAGGCTACCTGTTGGCCCAGTTCGCCAAGCAGACCCAGCTCGACCAGGTCACCTTGGAGATCATAGACCTCTTCGCCCTTCCCCGCCGGTCCGTGAGAGCCATTCCGACGCTGGTCGGGACGCTGGTAGCCAACGCGCGCCGCCTGGGCGCGGTCAGGGTGCGGATGCAGACCATCTCGCCGGACATGGACCAACTGCTGCGCCAGACGCCCGGCGCCCGCCGGCAGATCACCCACGGCCACTGCCACACCCGCTTCTATGGCCAGGACGCCCTGCAGGTCTCCGGCGACTGGCGCCCGACGCCCTACGACGGCGACTACGGCCTGGTGCTGCGCCCGCCGCCGCTCAGGCCGCCTGCGCGCGGGGAAGCCAGCGGCGCGCGAGCGCCTGGCGCCGCCGCCGAAAGCCTCGCCTGACCACAGTCAGTGCAGTTGGCTGCCGGACGCCTTGCGGGGAATGAAGGTCGCCCGGGTCACGGTGACGGTCATGCCGCCGCTGTCGCTGTCGGCTTCCAGCCGGGCGTCCAGCTGCTTGACCAGCGCCTGGACGATCACCGTCCCCAGGCCGCCGACCGCGCCCTGCACGGTTCCCGTCGCCGGCGCCGGCGACTTGCCAACGCCGTTGTCGCTGACCGTCAGCTTCCAGTCCTCGCCCAGGCTCTCGTAGCGCACCACCACCCGGGCGCCTTCGCGGCCGTCCGGGAAGGCGTACTTGACCGCGTTGATCACCAGCTCGGTGACGATCAGCCCCAGGCTCACCGCCTGGGCGGAGCCCATCCGCCCCTCGTCGGCCAGCACCTGCAGGCCGATCGGCCGGTCCTCGGCGATCATCGAGCGGCCGAGACTCTCGCACAGCTTGCCGAGGTAGGGCCCGACCTCGATCTGGTCGATGCCCTCCACGGCGTGCAGGTGCGATTGCACCGCCGCCACGCTCATCACCCGCTGGTGGGCGTCCTTCAGATGGTCGCGCGTCTCCGGCGAGTTCACCGCCCGCGCCTTCAGCATCAGGATGCTGGCGATGATCTGCAGGCTGTTGGCGACCCGGTGCTCCATCTCCTGCAGCAGGATCTGCTTCTGCTCCAGCAGCGCCTCGGTGCGCGCCAGCAGCTCGGCCAGGTCCCGCTCCATCGTCCGCCTGGTGGTGACGTCGGTGAAGGCCAGCAGGATGGTGTGGTCGGGGCTGGTCTCATAGACCACCTTGCGGGCGTTCAGCAGCATGGTCCGCTGGCCGACCCCCGGAAAATCGTGGCTGACCTCGAAGTCGTCCATCGCCGCCCGCTCGGGAATGATGGTCTCCAGCAGCAGCCGCAGGGCCGGGATATCCCACTGGCCGTCGCCGAGATCGTACAGCAGGGCCCCGAAGGTATCGTCCGGATCGACCTTGAAGGTCTCATAGAAGGCCCGGCTCGCGGCCATCACCCGCAGGTCGCCGTCCAGCACCAGCAACGGCTCATGGATGGTGTTGACGATCGCCTGGGCGAGCGTCTGGGCCTCCGCGATCCCCTGCAAGGGGTTCATCATGGCGGAAACGGAACCGATCTGTAGCGCGTGGGCGGCGGCCGGTATCGGCCAAATGAACACCCCTGATCTTCCATACGTCGTTCAGCCGACAA
>SDZP01000397.1 GCA_004144935.1 Caulobacteraceae bacterium
ACGCTGGGTCAGGCAAGCCCCGTTCCTTCTCCCGCTTGTCGGGAGAAGGATTCAAACCAGCCGATCGGCTTTCCGCAGCGACGGGAACAGCCAGGCCCACACCCCTGTCACCGCCAGCGCGCCGACGCCGCCGAACACCGCCGCCCCGACCGGCCCCAGGAACCGCGCCACCAGCCCGGTCTCGAATTCGCCGAGCTCATTGGAGGCGCCGATGAACAGCGAGGACACGGTCGCCACCCGGCCGCGCATATGGTCGGGGGTGGCCAGTTGGATCAGGGTCTGGCGGACATAGACGCTGACCATGTCGGCGCCGCCGAGCATGGCCAGGGCGAAGACCGACAGCCAGAGATAGTTGGAGAGGCCGAAGACGATGGTGAAGACGCCGAACAGCCCCACCGACAGGAACATGATCGGTCCGGCCCGGCGGTGGATCGGGTTGGCGGCCAGGTAGATGGCCACCGCCGCCGCCCCGATGGCCGGCGAGGCGCGCAGGACGCCGAAGGCCCAGGCCTGCTGGTCCGGCGTGAGCACCAGGACGTCGCGGGCGAAGACCGGCAGCAGGGCGACGGCGCCGCCGAGGATGACGGCGGCGAGGTCCAGGGAGATGGCCCCGAAGACGATCTTGTTATTCCAGACGTAGGCCAGGCCCTCCTTCATCAGGGACCAGCGCGAGCCCGGCTGCAGCTGCGGCTGGGCGTTGCCGCGGACCATCAGCATGCAGAAGCCGGCGACGACGTAGAGGATCAAGGCGGCCGCGTAGGGCGCGCTGAGCGAGACGGCGATCAGCACCCCGCCCAGGGCCGGGCCGATGATCGAGGCGGTCTGCCAGGCCAGGGAATTCCAGGCGATGGCCCGGGGCAGCAGGGCCCTGGGCACCAGCATGGGCCCAAGGGCGGTGTTGGCCGGCGAGAAGAAGGCCCGGGCGGCCCCGAAGACGATGGCGGCGCCCAGCAGGATGGGGATGGTTTCGCGGTTCCAGAAGGCGGCGGCGAACAGGCCGGCCGCGACGGTGATCTCGACGAGATAGCAGATCAGCACGATGCGGCGGCGGTTGTAGCGGTCGGCCGCCTCCCCGGCCGGCAGGGCCAGCAGCAGCACCGGCACGAAGGAGACGAGGCCGATCAGGCTGACCATCAGGGCCGACTGCTTCACGTCCATGGTGCGGCGGGCGATGTCGTAGACATGCCAGCCGAGCGCCACGCTCTGGATCTGCACCCCCAGCACGGCGGTCCAGCGGGAGAACCAGAAGAAGACGAAGTCGCGCTGACGCAGCAGGGCGCGAACGGAGGTCTCGGGGGCGGGCTCGGCGGGCGTGTCTGGGGAGTCGCTCATGGGCGGTCCTAGTTAGGCCTTCGGGCAGGCGGGCTGCAACGCTCTTGGGATCGGGCCGTTGACGCTGGCGTGTTGCCGCCCTATTGGCCGCGCCGTGATGAAGGCTCTGCGACGAACCCCCTCGAGCGTCCGACCCGGGCGCCGCTGACCGCTCCATCGGCGAGGCCGGCGGAGTTCCCTCCCCTGTTTCCTGCGCCAGAGCCCATGACCGACATCACCTACCGCCCCGAAGCGCCGGCCGACGCCGCCTTGATCCTGGCCCTCACCGACCGCGCCTTCGGGCCGGGCCGCTACGCCAAGGCGGCCGAGCGGCTGCGCGAGGGCAATGCGCTGATCGCGGCGCTGTCGATCAGCGCCTGGCGGGGCGAGGCCCTGCTCGGCTCGGTGCGGATGTGGCCGGTCCGGGTCGGAGACGGGGTCAGCGTCTTCCTGGGGCCGATCGCGGTGGAGGCGGACGAGCGCAAGCACGGAATCGGGGCGGAGCTGGTCGAGCGGGCCTGCGCCGCGGCCAGGACGGCCGGCTGGCAGAGCGTCTTCCTGGTCGGGGATGCGCCCTACTTCGGCCGGATGGGGTTTGAGGTCGCGCCCGGCCTGAAGATGCCGGGGCCCGTGGACCGGCGCCGGGTGCTGTGGAAGGCGCTGAGTGACGGGGCCGGGGCGCCGGAGGGGTTAGCGCGGGTCTGAGGCGGCACCGCAGACTCCCGCCGGCCGTCCTCTAGGCCGCCTGCTTCAGCCCGGCGTGAACCTCCGCCGCGATCTCGAACGACTTCAGCCGCGCGGCATGGTCGAAGACCTGGGCGGTGACGATGACCTCGTCGACCTGGGTGCGGTCGATGAAGGCCTGCAGGCCGGCGCGCACGACGTCGCGGTCGCCGACGGCCGAACAGCTCAGGGCATTGGCCAGCATCCCCGCCGCCTGCGGGTCAAGCCGCTCGCCATAGCCCTCGACGGGGGGCGGCAGCTGGCCGGGGTTGCCGGTGCGCAGGTTGACGAAGGCCTGCTGCAGGGAGGTGAAGAGCAGCCTGGCCTCCGCCGTGGTGTCCGCCGCGAAGATGTTGAAGCCGGCCATGACATAGGGCTTGTCCAGGTGCTCCGAGGGGCGGAACTGGCGGCGGTAGAGCTCCAGGGCGAAGTCCAGCTCGCCGGGGGCGAAGTGGGAGGCGAAGGCGTAGGGCAGGCCAAGGGCGGCGGCCAGCTGGGCGCCGTAGGTGCTGGAGCCGAGGATCCAGACGGGCACGTTGGTGCCGTAGCCGGGCACGGCGCGGACGCGGGCGTCGGGCTGGTCGGGGCCGAGGTACTGGATGATCTCCAGCACATCGCGCGGGAACTGGTCGATGTTGCCGCCGAGGTTGCGGCGCAGGGCCTGGGCGGTCAGCTGGTCGGTGCCGGGGGCCCGGCCGATGCCCAGATCGATGCGGTCCGGATAGAGGCTGGCCAGGGTGCCGAACTGCTCGGCGATGATCAGCGGGGCGTGGTTGGGAAGCATGACGCCGCCGGAGCCGACGCGGATGGTCCTGGTCTGCTGGGCGACGTGGCCGATGACGATGCTGGTCGCGGCGCTGGCGATGCCCTTCATGTTGTGGTGCTCGGCCAGCCAGAAGCGCTCGTAGCCAAGCCGCTCGGCGGTCTGGGCGAGGGAGACGCTGTTGGCAAAGGCCTGGGCGGCGTCGCTGCCTTGGGTGATCGGCGCGAGATCGAGGACGGAGAGCTTGGTCATGGGTTGCATATAGGAACGCACCTGGCTTGCATCCAACCCGTAACGCTGGTGTTTTCTCTCAATAGAGCGTATCAGCCCCGCCCTCTCGCGTGCGCCATTGTGCACTGCACCATGA
>SDZP01000398.1 GCA_004144935.1 Caulobacteraceae bacterium
ACTGCTGCGCCGCCGCCCGGACATCGCCCAGGCCGAGAACAGCCTCGCCGCCAGCGATGCGTCCTACGCCAGCGCCCGCGCCCAGCTGCTGCCGCAGGTCCGTCTCACCGCCAGCCTCGGGGCCCTGTTCGTCGAGGAGCTCGACGGCGCCGTCAATGTCTGGAGCCTCGGCGGCAGCATCCTGGCCCCCCTGTTCAACGGCGGCCGCCTCTCGGCCCAGGCCGACGCCGCCGGATCGCGCCGCGACCAGGCCGCCTTCGCCTACCGCAAGGCCGTGCTGACCGCCTTCCGCGAGGTCGAGGACGCCATGGCCGCCGTCCAGCGCCTGCGCGAGGTCGAGACCGCCGTCCAGGCCCAGCGCGACGCCGCCGCCGAGACCCGCCGCATCGCCCACAACCGCTACCAGGCCGGTTATGCCTCCTACCTTGAGGAACTCGACGCCCAGCGCAGCCTGTTCACCGCCGAACTCGCCCTCAGCGCCGCCCGCGCCGACCGCCTCTCGGCCAGCGTCGCCCTCTACCAGGCGATGGGCGGGGGCTGGAACGCCCCCTGACCCGCACGCGTCGCGGGACGCGCCTCACGATTCCCTTCTCCCCCTGGGGGAGAAGGTGGCGGCGAAGCCGCCGGATGAGGGGTCGCACCGGCCTGGCCATCCGGCCGCGCGTAGTGCATTGAATTTTAGCAGTAATTTCAATATGTCTAGACATATCCATCTGGCCAAAGCCCTTTGAACAGTCGGTCACGGTCGCCCGCCGGCGCCGGCGTCACCGGCGCGGGCACAAACCAGCCCACAATCGCCGACAACCGGCCTACGCGGCGCCTACGCCCAGGCCTACATCCCGCGACAGCTGGCCCACGCAAAAGGCACAGCCCGTCAGAGGCTTAGGCTGGAATCACGGCTGGCGGCTCCGGCGCGCGGTATAATGTGGCTCCGCTTCGATAGCCGTCTTCCCTGCCCCTCCGTCATGCCCCGATACTGCCGGCAAAAGCCCGCGAGGAACGCCCCCCATGACCGATCAACTGTCCGACCCAGTTACCTATCCCCTGCCGAACGCCTCCATCGACCTGAGCGGCCACGTCGCCCTTGTCACCGGCGCCAGCTCCGGCCTCGGCAAGCGCTTTGCCCAGGTGCTGGCGGCGCAGGGCTGCGCCGTCGCCCTAACCGCCCGCCGGGTCGACCGGCTGGAGGCGCTGGCCAAGGAGATCAACGACGCCGGCGGCCGCGCCGTGGCCCTGGCGCTGGACGTCACCGACGCCGACCAGCTCCTCGCCGTGGTTGGCCAGGCCGAGGAGGCCTTGGGCCCCGTCGACATCCTGATCAACAACGCCGGCATCCCCGATGCCCAGCGGGCCCACAAGATGAGCGTCGAGCTGATCGACGCCGTGCTCGACACCAACGTCCGCGGCCCCTGGATCCTGGCCTGCGAGTTCGCCCGCCGCCGCATGGCCGCCGGCCAGCCCGGCCGCATCGTCAACATCGCCTCCTCGGCCGCCTACAGCTACACCGGCGGCGGCGCGGCCCTCTATTCGGTCAGCAAGGCGGCCATGGTGCGGATCACCGAGACCCTGGCGGTCGAGTGGTCGAAGTTCCACATCAACGTCAACGCCATCGCCCCCGGCGCCTTCGAAAGCGAGATGATGGACGGCATGCTGTCGCGCATGGGCGACATCAGCCAGCACTTCCCGCGCAAGCGCATCGGCAATCCCGCCCAGCTGGATTCCACCCTGCTCTACCTCGTCAGCCCGGCCTCCGACGCGGTGACGGGAACCTGCCTGCGGGTCGACGACGGGCAGGGGGGGCGGTAGTCCCTCCCCTTTTCCGCTCGTCCCGGCGAATGACGGGACCCAGTTCGAAGGGCGCCGTCTGACGACGATTGTTTTTGAATTTGCTTGCCCCGTCCGCGCTCTATGAAATGGGTCCCGGCATTCGCCGGGATGAGCGGAGTTCTGGTTTGGCATGACCCACTTCTACGAACCGGCCCAGGGCCACGGCCTGGCGCATGATCCCTTCAAGGCGATCATCGCGCCCCGGCCCATCGGCTGGATTTCGACGATCAGTGCGGGGGGCGTGGTCAATCTCGCCCCCTACAGCTTCTTCAACGCCTTCTCCTCCCGCCCGCCGATCATCGGCTTCTCGTCGGAGAAACTCGGCGACAGCCTGGCCAACGCCCGCGAGACTGGCGAGTTCGTCTTCAACCTGGTCACCGAGGACCTGGCCCAGGCGATGAACGCCACCTCGGCCAGCGTGCCGCCGGAGATCGACGAGTTCGAGCTGGCCGGCCTGGAGCGGGCGCCCTGCCGACTGGTCCGCGCCCCACGGGTGGCCGCCAGCCCGGCCAGCCTCGAATGCCGTGTGCTGCAGGTCATCGACCTGACCGACCTGGACGGCGCGCCGACAGGATCTCACCTGGTGCTGGGCCAGGTGGTCGGGGTCCATATCGATCCGGTCTATATTGTCGAGGGCCGCTTCGACACCGCCGGGGCCCGGCCGCTGGCCCGCTGCGGCTATCTCGCCGACTACGCCGTGGTCAGCGAGCTGTTCAAGCTGCGACGGCCCGCCTAGGCTTTCACGGCGCTGACGATCCAGGTCGCCGAGTCGAACCAGACCCCGCTCGGCGTCTCGTGGGCGGCCAGCACCTCGCGCATCGAGGCCAGCACCGCCTCGCGCTGCCCGGGATGGTCGGCGATCAGCCGGGCGGCAGGCCCGACCTTGCGGGCGACGATCAGGGCGTCGTCCAGGCTGTTGCCGCCGATCGGCTGGTCGTGCGGGGTGATGGCGATGTCGCGAAAGCCCGCCCCGGCCAGGATGCCCCGCACCCGCTCGGGATCGGAGAAGGCGAAGGGGCCGGGCGCCTGCGGATCGGTCGGCTCGGGGGCCGGAACATGCTTCAGCGCCGCCGCCAGCGGGGCGGTCATCCAAGGGTTTTCCTTCAACGGCCGCCAGCAGACGAAGGCCAGCCGGCCGCCCGGCTTCAGCGCCGCCGCCAGGTTGGCGAAGGCGGCGGCCGGATCAGCGAAGAACATCACCCCGAACCGGGAGTAGACCGCATCCCACTGCCCCGCCCCGAAGTCCTCCGCCTGGGCGTCGGCCTCGATCACCCCGGCCTGCCCGAGTTCGGCGGCGGTCAGCCGGGTCTGAGCCACTTCC
>SDZP01000399.1 GCA_004144935.1 Caulobacteraceae bacterium
CTGGATGATCCCGCCTTCGACGTCGGCCTTGCCGTTGCCGATGGCCGCAAAGGGACTGGTGGGCATGGCCTTGGTGGCCGCCGCCTCATCCTTCTTCTTTTGCTCGCCGGCGTTCTTCATGAAGAAGAAGGCGCCGACGATCACCAGCACCAGGATGGTGATGATCCAGAACCAGGGTTTACGCAGGAAGCCGGGCATTGAGAGGTCGTCCTTGAGAAATCAGTGCGAGAGCGGGGCCGGATTGGCGTCGGGCGTGCGGCGCACGTCGTCCAGGATCCTGCCGTCCTCGATGTGGATCACCCGGTCGGCGTAGGCCTCCAGGCGGGGGTCGTGGGTGACGCAGATCACCGCCGCGCCATGCTCGGTCGCCGCGCGACGCAGCAGGCGGATGACGATCTGGCCGTTCTGGCCGTCGAGGGCCGAGGTCGGCTCGTCGGCGAAGATCAGGTCGGGGGCCTTGGCCAGGGCGCGGGCGATGGCCACCCGCTGCTTCTCGCCGCCCGAGAGCTCTGCCGGCCGCTGGTTGATCTTCGGGGTCAGGCCGACCTCGTCGAGGGCCTGCAACGCCCGGCGGCTGGCTTCGGCGGGGGAGACGCCCTGGTACTTGAGGGCCGCCATCACCTGCTGCTTGGCGGTGAGGGCCGGGAACAGGTTGAAGCCCTGGAAGATGAAGCCGCAGTGGTCGAGCCGGAACTTGTCGATCCGCCCCGACGACCATTTCCACAGATCCCTGGCCTCCAGCGCCGCCACATGGCCCTCGTCGGGCTTGAGCAGGCCGGACAGGGCCGCGACCAGGGTCGACTTGCCCGAGCCAGACGGCCCCATGACCATGGTCACGTCGCCGTGGCGGGCGTCGAAGTCGACGCCCTTGAGCACCTCGATGTAGGTCTTGCCGGTCTTGAACCGCTTGACGATGCCGGTGGCCTGCAGGGCCACCTCGCCCAGCCGGTTGCCGTTTGCCTGGCCGGTCCTGGTCTTGGGGGGGCTCATCGCAGCAGGTCCGCGGGCTGGCTGTTCTTCAGCACGCCGAGGGACAGCAGGCCCGACAGCATGGCGATCAGCAGCAGGAAGATGGAGACGGCGATGACGATGGTCGGCGGGAAAGCCATCGGCAGGGCTCCCATGGCCGCCAGCATCGACACCGCCCAGGTCAGCAGCAGCGACATCAGGATGCCGACGATGCCGACCCAGAAGCTCAGCTCCATGACGATGACCCGAAGGCTGCCCATCGAGACGCCGAGGGCCCGCAGCGAGGCGAACTCCTTGATGTTGGCCATGATCGCCCCGCGCAGGGTCTGCCAGGTGATGACCACCCCGATGAAGCCGGAGATGATCACCGCCGCGATCAGGATGATGGCGATGAAGCTTTCCTTGAACAGGGCGCCTTCGTTGGCCTCGGCCAGTTCCTCGCGGGTCCAGGCCTTGAACTTGCCGTCGCCCAGGGTGTTAAGCTGCGCCGCCACGATCTCGGCCCGGGCCGGATCGGCCAGCTTGACCATCAGCGGCGCCACGCGGGGTCCGGTGTCGGCCTCGCCCAGCATCCGCAGGGTGTCGCGCGACATGACCAGGGTGGCCTGCATCATGTTGGGATAGCCGGTGGTGACCGCGGCGATAGTGATGGTCTTGCCGTTGTAGATGGCCTTGTCGCCCAGCTTGACCCCCAGGCGGGCCAGCGCCGTCTGGTCGACGGCGACCGCGTAGGGTTGGCGCAGGGTTTCGACCAGTTCGTCCGAATAGTCGGTCGGCACGGTGACGTAGCCGGGAATGGCGTCGATCACCGTGACGTTGACGAACTCCATCTTGCGATTCTTCTGGTCCTCCGGCTTGGCGGTCAGCGCCTCGGCCGGCGGCACGATGTTCTGGAAACGGCCGCCGGAGCCGTCGATCGGGGCGACCTGCACGACTTCCGGGTGGCCGATAACGATCGGCATCAGGCGCCGCGGCAGGCCGGACGGACCGCCGTTGAACAGCGCCGTGGCCCCCGGGCCCAGCACCATGATGTCGGCGCGGGCGCGGTCGATCTGGGCGGTGAAGCCCTTGCCGATGCCCATGAACATGCCGATGAAGAACAGCACCAGCAGTCCCGAGCAGGCGAGCGCAATGACGGCGGCCATGTAGCGACGCCACTCGTAGATCAGTGTAGCCAAAGCGAGCGACATCAGCGCTTGCAACCCTCCCGAACTGAACGCGGGTATGAACGCAAGCACCCCCTGCATCCAAGTTAAATCGGGGTAAGCCAGGCCGGAGAATCTAGCCAGACAGCAGGCCAGCGCGCTATTGCCGCATCGGGGCGCACGAAACTGCCGTCAATCCTCAGAGAAAAGAGCGTTTATGACCCGTACCGCGTTGATGGCCGGCATCGCCGCCGCCGTTGTTTGCGTCGCCGGCCCGGCCCTGGCCGACGAAGGCATGTGGACCTTCGACAACCTGCCGACCGCGAAGATCGAGGCTGACTATGGGGTCAAGCTCGACGCCAGATGGCTGGACCATGTGCGCCTCTCGTCCGTGCGGATCAGCGGCTGCTCGGCCAGTTTCGTGTCGAAGGACGGCCTGATCCTGACCAACAACCACTGCGTCGTCGGCTGCACCGGCGCCCTGTCTTCGGCGACGACCGACTATGTGAAGAACGGCTTCCGCGCCAACCTGCGCGAGGAGGAACTGAAGTGCCCGGGCCAGACCGCCGAGGTGCTGCTGTCGATCACCGACGTCACCGACCAGGTCCGCGCCGCCGGGGCCGGCAAGTCCGGCGAGGACTTCGTCCGGGCCCGTGACGCCGCCTCCGGCGCGGCGGAAAAGACGGTCTGCGGAACCGAGGCCGGGACCCGCTGCCAGACCATCAGCCTGTACCGGGGCGGCCAGTACAAGGTCTACAAGTTCCAGCGATACAGCGACGTGAGGCTGGTGTTCGCGCCGGAGTCGGCTATCGCCTTCTTCGGCGGCGATCCGGACAACTTCAACTTTCCCCGCTACGACCTGGATGCCGCCTTCCTGCGGGCCTACGACGCCGCCGGCAAGCCGGTGAAGAGCAAGAACTTCCTCAAGTGGAACGCCGCCGCGCCCAAGGAAGGCGACCTCACCTTCGTGGTCGGTAACCCCGGGTCCACCGAACGGCTGCTGACCGTCGACCAGCTGGAAACC
>SDZP01000400.1 GCA_004144935.1 Caulobacteraceae bacterium
CGGCCTGACAGTCCGCTGGTGCTGGTCGTCGACGACGACGAACATATCCGCGCCCTGTTGCGCACCCGGCTGGAGCTGGACGGGCTGACGACGACCAGCGCCAACGACGGCATCGAGGCCCTCGCCCAGCTGGCGACCTCCAGGCCCGCCGCCATGCTGCTGGACGTCAGCATGCCGCGCATGGACGGCTTCCAGCTGCTGGAAACGCTCCGCAACACGCGGCGTACGCCGCCGCCGACCCTGATGCTGACCGCCCGCAACGCCGCCGATGACGTGCGCCGGGCCATCGCCCTGGGCGCCAAGGACTACCTGGCCAAACCGTTCAATGACCAGCTTCTGCTGCGGCGCGTCCGGCGTCTGCTGCGGACACCGGCCGCCGTCGCGCCGCAGACCCCCGAACGACCGTCCGGCGACGAACTGTTCCTCTAGGCCCGCCTAAGGCCTACAAGCTTCTGATGAGCGTCGCCTTCACCAAGGAGGGGGATCTTGAGGCTACGGCGGCAGACCTGCCGGATCGCCCGATTTCCTCGCACCCCAATCTCGTCACCCCGCAGGGCATGACTCTGCTGGAGGACGCCCTGACGGCCGCCCAGGCCGCCTATCGCGCTGCCCAGCAGGGCGACGTCTCGACCGATCGCACGGCCATGGCCCGGGCCACCCGCGACCTGCGCTACTACAACGCCCGCCGCGCCAGCGCCCAGCTCACCCTGCCGCCCGAAACCTGCGACACCGTCCAGTTCGGCTGCAGCGTCACCTTCGACCGCGAGGACGGTCGCCGACAGACCTTCCGCATCGTCGGCGAGGACGAGGCCGACCCGGCCAGGGGCAGCGTCTCCTGGGTCTCGCCCGTCGCCCAGGCCCTGCTCGGCAAGGGCGAGGGCGATACCGCGAACGTTGCCGGCGGCGAGGTCGAGATCGTGGCGATCGGCGCGTGAGCGCCGGGCAGGCGAGGCTCGGCCAGCGCCTCTGGAAGACCGCGCCGCTGCTGCTCGCCGCCACCATGCTGTTCTGGGCCGGCAACTCCATCGCCGGCCGGGCGATGAGCGGCGTCGTGCCGCCGATGACCCTGACCTTCTGGCGCTGGACGCTGGCCAGCCTGCTGGTCGCGCCCCTGGCCTGGAAGCGTCTGGAGGCCGACTGGCCGGAGCTGCGCCGTCGCTGGCCGACGGTGCTGCTTCTGGCGATCAGCGGCGTCGCCTCGTTCGGGGCCCTGCTCTACTGGGGCCTGGAGAGCACCACGGCGCTCAACAGCCTGCTGATGCAGGCCGCCATCCCGCCCCTGATCCTTTTCTTCGGCTTTATCCTGTTGCGGGACCGCATCGGGGCCGGGGCGCTCGTCGGCGTCGCCCTGTCGTTGCTGGGGGTGCTGGTGGTGATCAGCGAGGGCAAGCCCTGGGCGCTGTTGTCGTTGCACCTCAACCCCGGCGACGGGATCATCCTGGTCGGGGTGGTGCTCTATGCCGGCTACAGCCTGCTGCTGCGCCGCCGGCCGCAGGTTCACCCCTTGAGCCTGCTGCTGGTCACCTTCGTGCTGGCGGCCCTGTTCACCGCCCCCTTCTACGCCCACGAACTGATCCAGGGCCTCACCTTCCAGCCGACGCCGCAGGCGCTGGCCGGCATCGGCTACGTCGCCCTCTTCCCCTCGTTCCTGGCCTATCTCTGCTTCAACCGCGGGGTCGAGCTGATCGGACCGGGGACGGCCGGGCAGTACATGCACCTGATGCCGGTTTTCGGGGCGGTGCTGGCCATCGCCCTGCTGGGTGAGCCCTTCCACGGCTATCACGCGGCCGGCGTGGCCCTGATCGGGCTCGGTATCGCCGCCACCGCCTTCGCCGCGCGCAAGCCCGCATGAAAAAGGCCCCGGATCGCTCCGGGGCCCCTCTCGATCTCGTGCCTCGAAAGACTAGCTTTCGACGCGCTCGATGATGATGGCCGGAGCCATGCCGCCGGCGGCGCACATGGTGATCAGGCCGCGCTTCAGGCCGCGGCGTTCCAGTTCGTCGACCATGGTGCCGATCAGGATGGCGCCGGTGGCGCCGATCGGGTGGCCGAGGGCCATGGCGCCGCCGTTCACGTTGACCTTGGCCCGGTCGAGCTTGAGGTCGCGGATGAACTTCTCGGCGACGACCGCGAAGGCTTCGTTGATTTCCCACAGGTCGATATCGTCAACCGTCAAGCCGGCCTTCTCCAGCACCTTCTTCGCCGCCGGGACCGGGGCGTTGAGCATCAGGGTGGGCGAATCGCCCATGTTGGCCGTGGCGATGACCTTGGCGCGGGCCTTCAGACCGTTCTTGGCGGCGTAGGCCGGCGAGGCGAGCAGCAGGGCCGCCGATCCGTCCACGACGCCCGAGCTGTTGCCGGCGTGGTGCATGAACTGGATGTCCAGGTCCTTGTGCACGGCGGTGATCAGCTTGCGGAAGGTGGTGCCTTCCTCGTCCAGCGGCACGTCGGCCATGGCGGCGAACGACGGCTTCAGCGCGGCCAGGCCCTCGGCGGTGGTTTCGGGACGCGGGAACTCTTCCTTGTCCAGGGCCAGGGTGCCGTCGGCGTTGTAGACCGGGACCAGCGACTTGTCGAAGTGACCGCCGGCGATGGCGGCGGCGGCGCGCTTCTGGCTTTCGAGGGCCAGGGCGTCGACGTCTTCACGGGTGATGCCTTCGAGGGTCGCGATGGCGTCGGCGCAGACACCCTGGTGCGACTGGGGATGCATGTCGCGCAGCTTCTTGTTGCCGCGGTCCATCAGCATCGGGGCGCCGTCGGAGGGGGCGCGGCGGCCGGCCATGGACATCATCTCGGTGCCACCGGCGATGACCAGGTCTTCCATGCCCGACATGATGGCCTGGGCGGCCAGGCTGACGGCGGTGATGCCGGAGCCGCAGAAGCGGTCCAGGGTCATGGCCGAGGACTTGATGCTGTAGCCGGCGGCCAGCGCCGACATGCGGCCCAGATCGCCGCCCTGCATGCCGACCTGGCTGCTGGTGCCCCAGAAGATGTCGTCGACTTCTTCGGTCTTGATGTTGTTGCGCTCGGCCAGGGCCTTCAGGACGGTGGCGCCCAGTTCCTGCGGGTGGATTTCGGCAAGGGCGCCCTTGCCGAAATCCACCCGCAGGAACTGGGCGCCACCGTCCTGA
>SDZP01000401.1 GCA_004144935.1 Caulobacteraceae bacterium
GCCGCCATAGATCAGGTCGTTGCCGTCGCCGCCGTCGATGACGTCGACGCCGGCTCCGCCGTACAGCTTGTCCTTGCCGCCCATGCCGAACAGCTTGTCCGAGCCATCCAGGCCGCTGAGCGAATTGGCCCCGTCGTTGCCGTTGATGACATTGCCGGAGGCGTTGCCCGTGCCGTCGATGTCGCCCGAGCCCAGCAGGGTCAGGTGCTCGAAGTCGGCGCCCAGAATGTGGGTCAGGGTCGACTTGACGGTGTCGACGCCACTGCTGTCGGTCAGGGTGTCGCCCGGGTTATCCACGAAGTAGATGTCGTTGCCGGCCCCGCCGTTCATGTCGTCGGCGCCCGTGCCGCCATCCAGGGTGTCGTTGCCATTGCCGCCGACGAGGTCGTCGAGGCCGGCGCCGCCGGTCAGGATGTCGTTGCCTTCCTCGCCGTTCAGCTGATCGTTATCGTCACCGCCGTTCAGCTTATCGCCGGCGTCGCCGCCGTTCAGGGTGTCGTCGCCCCCTTCGCCGTTGATGACATCGCCGCCGGCATTGCCGTTGGCGGTATCGTTGCCGGCCCCGGCGTTGATGGTGTTACCGATGTTGTTGCCGGTGATGGTGTCGTCGCCGGCAGTGCCGGTGTAGACGTCGCCCGGGTTGGTCTCACCGTTGATGGTGATGGTCACCGTCGCCACGTCGCCGCCATCCACCGTGTAGGTGAAGCTGTCGGTCGCGGTGCTGTTGCCCGCGCCGGCCGAGGCGTCGACCAGGGCGTCATAGACCCCGTTCGGATCGTAGTCGAAGGTGCCATCCGAATAGATGGTCAACAGGGCGCCGCTCGGCAGGGCGAACTGCACCCCGTAGGTGATGGCGGCGCCGTTGACTTCGGTGATATCGGTCACCGTGCTGTCGGCGCCCGAGCCGTTATCGGCCAGCAGGTCGCCGGCGATGATCGGGGTGGATTCGGTGGTCGTGAACGCGTCGTCCTGGGCGTCGCCGCCGCTGTCGACGATCGTGATCAAGGTCGCTGTTTGGACGCTCGGATCAACGCCGTCGGTGACAACGATATTGACCGTCCGGGTGTTGTCCGTGGCGCCTGCATTCGCATCGCCGGGGTTGTTGTAAGTGATCGAGCGGATGGCAGCCTGATAGTTTGCGACCGAGGCCGTGCCGCTCAGCGTCAGAACGCCGGTGCCCGAGTTGTAGACACCCGAGATGCCGTTCTGGTTGACGAAGCCCAGTTCATCACCGGAAATAAAGTCGCTGATGCTGATCGTCGCGCCGGTCAGGCTGGCGTTGTCCACATCCGTGACGTTGTAGTTGGGCGTGACGACGATCGCGCCTTGGCCTTCGGTGAACGTCGCCGTCGTATCGGCACTGACGTCAGGCGCATCGTTCACCGAGGTGACCGAGCTGTTCAGCGCCACCGTGGCGGCGCTGTAGGCGGTGGAGCCGCCGAAGGCGCTGGTCAGATCAACGGTCGAGCCGGTCGTCACCGCGCCGGCCGAATCCTCGACTAGGCGGACGGTCAGGGCCGGGACCGCGCCGTTGAAGTCGGCGGCCGGCACGAAGCGCAGCGAGTCCGCGGACTCGACCACGAAGGCGCTGCTGGCCGACACCGCCGGCAGGTCCGTCCAGGTGACGCCGTCGAAGTACTGCCACGTCCCTTGCGTCGTCGCCGCGTTGCCGATGATGGCCACGCCGGCGAAGCTGTTGGCCGTGGATCCGCCGGTGACCTGGTCGGCGGAGTCTGAGAAGTTGGCGCCGAACAGGCTGGACACCGTCGCGCCGGCCGGGTTGGCGGCGTCTTCGCTGACCGCCGCCAGGGTAGCCGAGCCGGTGGCCACAGGGGCGTCGTTGACCGCCGTCACATCGGCCTGGCTGATCACCACGGTGTTGACGCTGTAGGGCGTCGTGCCGCCGCGGGTGGTGACGTTGACGTCGCCGCCGAAGGTAATGGCCGAACCGGAGTTGTCGATCAGCACGACCGTCAGGGTTGGGGCCGGGCCGTTGTAGTTCGTGGCCGGCGCAAAGCGGAACGGGGTGGTGTTGCTGAAGGTCTGGGCGACCGCGGCGCTGGCCGCGCCGATGTTGACCCAGCTTGCGCCGTCCCAGGCTTGCCACTGCCCGGTGCCGGCCGTGCTGCCGTTGGCGATCACGGCAACCCCGGTGAAAGCGCCCGGGCTGGAGCCGCCGTTGGCGGTCTGGTCGTCCGTCGCATCGCTGTATTGACCGGCAAGGACGCTGTTGAAGGTTTGGGTAAGCGCGGCGCTCGGGGTGTCTTCGGTGACCGTCGCCGCCGTTTCCGTGCCATCGCCGGAGACGACCGGCGCGTCGTTGACGGCCGTGACGGTGATGGTCCGGACATCGCTGTCCTGTTCGCTCGTGCCCGTCCCGGTCAGGCCCGGGTCGTTGCCCCCGAAACCGCCGTCGTTGGTGACGACGGTGATGTCGACGCCGCCGTTGAGGTTCGCCGGCAGGCCGCTCAGCACCAGGCCGTTGGCCGCGGCCAGCACCGCGTTGATCTGGTTCTGGGTGCCGGTCAGGGTGACCGTGGCGGTGCCGTTGCCGGAGACTTCGCCGGCGACCAGGCCGCCGGAGACGTTGGTCAGCACGGTCAGGACGCCATGCTCGGCCGTCAGGGTGACGGTGATGTCCTGCGTCGCCGGATCGGCATCGACGTCGGACACCGAGATGCCGGTGATGGCCAGCGGGCCGCCCACGTCTTCGGCGATGGAGCCGCCGGCCCCGACGCTGTTGATCGGGGCGTCGTTGATGCCGGTGACCGTCACGGTCGCCGTGCCGGCGTCGGCGTTCAGGATGCCGTCGCTGACCGTCCAGTTGATGACCCGGTTAGTCGCCGTGCCGTAGTAGGTGGGGTTGTCGCCGCTGACCGTGAAGCGGGCGGTCTGCAGCAGGGTTTCATAGGCGTCGAAGGTCGAAGCGCCGGTCAGGGTCATGACGCCGGTGGCGGTGTCATAGGCCCAGGCAATCCCGCCGCTGTTGCCGGAGGTCGTCCCGTTGATCGTGATGCGGTCGCCGGGCTGCAGGTTTGTGGCGATCCACACGGACGCCCCGGCCAGCTGGTCGGTCTGGTCGGCGTTCTCGAAATCGGAAACATCC
>SDZP01000402.1 GCA_004144935.1 Caulobacteraceae bacterium
GATCGCCTTCCGGCGCGGCTTCCGGCGGCGCCCGGCCGCCGGCGGCTTCGAAGACGCTGCGGAATTCCTCGTCGGTGGCGGTCGGCGTCAGCCGCAGGCGCGGACGCAGGCCGGCCTCGCGGGAGACCGCCTCGCCGCTGATCTCGCGGCTGCGCAGGGAGGCCGGCGGCGGGGTGACGGGCGCGGGAGTCGGGGTGGCGGCGGCGCCGGCGACGACCCCCATCAGCTTCACCGCGTCGGTCAGCATGTCGTAGTTGCGGCGCACCCTTTCCTGGAAGGCGCTGTCGATGGCCTGGGTCTCTTCGGCCGTGTGACGGGCCGACTCCATCAGGTCGGCCATGCCCTTGTCGACCGCGGCCTTGACCTCTTCGGTCTGGGCCCGGGCCTGCTGCGGCAGGGACTGGGTGCGCGCCTCGAGGTCGGCCAGCAGGGCCTGCAGTTCGGCCAGGGTGGCCTTGGCCGAGGCGGCCCCCTGCTCCAGCTTGGCGGCGGTCTGGGCGCCGGCCTGCTCGACCATCTGGGCCGAGGATTCGATCAGGTCGCGGGCCTCGTCCAGGCGGGACTGGAAGATGGCGTCGGCCTTCTGGTGGGCGGCGAAGGCGGCCTCGCTCAGCTGGTCGACGCGGGCCTGGGCGGCGCCGGCGTGGCCTTCGGCGGCCAGCCGGGCCTCGACGGCGGCTTGGGTCAGCCGGTCGATGGACTCGCGCAGGTCGCGCTCCATGCTGACCCGCTCGCCGGCGGCGGCGTCGCTGAGCAGATTGAGGGCGTTCTGCGACTCGCCGGCCAGGGCCTCGCGCTCCGAGGCGGCGGTCTCGAGCAGAGCGGTCATCTGGGCGGCGGCCTCGCCGATCAGGTTGCGCAGGGCCTCGCCGCCGCGGGCGGCGGTGTCGCCAAGGTCCGAGGCGCTCATCGTCGCCTGGGCCATGAATTCGCTGAGCTGGGCGGCGCGGGTCTCGGCCTGGGCGGCGAAGTCCTCCTGGTCGGCGCGGATGGCGTGGCTGACGGTGACCAGGCTGGCGCGCTGTTGCGACAGGCCGGCCTCGACCAGGCGCATCTGGTCGCCGACGCCGACGCCGGCGGTTTCCAGGCGGGCGACCTGGCGGGCCAGATCCTCGCCGGCGACGCGGGCCGCGTCGCTGGCCTCGCCGGCGGCGGCGGCGAGATCGGCGGCGCGGGCGGTCAGGGTGGCTTCGGCCTCGCGCAGCTGGGTCTCGGCAAGATCAGAGGCCTCGGCGACCATCCGGGCCTGCATCGAGATGCTGTCGGCGACGGCGGCCGAGCGGGCGTCGAGCTCGCCGCTGAGGGCGCCCAGGGCGTCGCGCTGGCGGCCCAGCGTCTCGGCCAGGTCGCGGGAGGTGCGCTCGGCCGAGGCGGCGGCGGCGGCCAGCCGTTCGGTCTCTTCGGCCAGGGCCTGGCGCAGGGCCAGCATGGTCTCGCGGGCTTCGGACGCCGAGGCCGAGGCTGCCTCGATCTGGTAGCGGATCGCCTCGACGGCCGTGCCGGCCTCGGCGGCGGCCAGGGCGGCGGGGCCGACCATGGTCTGGGCGAGATCGCGGGTGCGGCGGATCTCGCCGGTCAGCTTCTGGCCCTGGCGCATCAGGTAGGCGGCGATCCAGATCAGGGCCAGCGGGCCGACGGCCAGCAAGGCGAAGACGGTCATCGCCATCGGGTCGTTCTGCAAGGGCGCGACGTTCTGGCGGTAGCCGAAGGCGTAGGCGATCGGCGCGGCGGCCCAGACGGCGGAAACCACGCAGGCCACGGCCCAGACCAGCCCGCCGCCCGACTCCTTGAGCCTGGGCGCGCGCTGCAGCACGGCCGGCGGCAGCGGTGGTTCGGCGGTCGGGCGCGGAAGCTGCTCCGGGGTCGGCGGGGTCAGGGCCGACTCCGGCGCGGCCGCCTCGGGCGTGGGCTGGGAAGAGAAGCTGTGACGAGCGGTGGAGCGCAGCCAGGCCGTGCCGTGGGTCGACGACGGCGAGGGGCCGGGGCCCATCTCGACGGCGGGGGCGTCGACGATTTCCAGGTCGGCCGAAAGCACCGGCGGCGCATCGAGGCGCTGGTCCGGGGCGGGCTCGAAACGCGGGACGATTCCCTCCGGCGCGATGCGGGTGAAATCGAGCGTCGGGCGCTTTTTGGCCATGCGCTTAGCGTCGTCCTGGGGGCGGGACTTCCAACCTGCGCCAAGGCCCCGACCCCTGCCTCGCGCAACGGGAGAAACCTAGACGCGATTGAGGCGCGCGTTAAGCGGCTTGCGACGATTTCGTTAAGGATTGCGACCAATTAGCCCGGGAAGTCGCAGCGCCCTAAGCGGCGGCGGCCTTCGGCTTGCCGACCTTCACCGCTTCGGGACAGTCGCTGCTCCTGGCGGCGGCCTTCCGGTCCGACACCGATTCGCGCTGGATCACCCGCTCGGCCTTGGCCGGCTGCTCGGGCAGATCGACCTTGAGGCCGAGATGGTTGAGGCTGGCCACGGCCATCCAGACGATGACGGCGGCGATCAGCTCGACAATGGCTTGCATGGGGCGTCCCTCCCCGGAACCCAGATATCCCGGTTATCCAACGGGTTCCGCACCGTGGCAAGATGTTCGAACATGAACAATTAGACAGGTCGTCACGGTCAGGGCCGGCGGATCAGGGCGCCCATCACCGCAAGGCCCGCCAGGGTCATGACCGTCATGCCGAGGTAGCCGAACGGGCCGAAGGCGTCGAACAGCGGTCCGGACGCCAGGGTGGCGAGGCCGATGAACAGGCCTCCGGACAGGGAGGAGCTGATCGTCTGGGCGGCCGAGGCGGCGTGCGGCGGGGCGTAGCGCTCGATCAGGGCCAGGGAGCCCAGGAAGGTGGCCGCGAAGCTCAGGGCGTGCAGGCCCTGCAGCGGGAACAGCAGCAAGAGCGGCGGCGAGAAGGCCATGGCCGTCCAGCGGACCACGGCCGCGACGCCGCCGATGGCGACGATCACCTCCGGCCGCACCCGCCGCCGCCAGGATTCGGCAAACCACATGAAGGCGACCTCGAGAATCACCCCGGTGGCCCAGAGCGCCCCGATCCAGATTTCGCCGATCTCCTGCCTGCGCCAGAGCAGGGCCGAGAAGGCGTAGTAGAAGCCG
>SDZP01000058.1 GCA_004144935.1 Caulobacteraceae bacterium
ATCCTGAACAGCCCCCCCAGCCCCCCGCATCGGAAGCCTGGTCGGCCGACACCCTTCCCCCTCACAGTCTGGATGTTTCGACGCCGTAGTCCGGCGTTCGACGCCTGTGGCCGATACGGCTGACGGCTGTTCAGCCGCGGCGGGCCAGGAACCTGGACGGAAGACAACAAACGTCTCAGGTTCGTTTCAGAACGGAAATGTTGAAGTCCATCTCAACGTTGTCGCCCCGGCAGCGTGACCAACGGATGGAGATATCCTGATGAAGAAGATGCTGATGGCGGTCGCGGCTGTTGCGACCCTCGGAACCACCGCACTGGCCCTGCCGGCCGCGGCGCAACCCTATGGCGGCTACGGCGGCGGCTACGGCCATGACCGTGGCGGCTCGATCGACGCCCGCCAGGCCCAGATCCAGCAGCGGATCGCCCGCGCCGAATACAGCGGCCGCCTCAATCGCCGCGAAGCCGCCCGGCTGCGCGAGCAGCTCTGGTCGATCCACCGGATCGAGGCGCGCTACCGCTACGATGGCCGGCTGAGCCGATGGGAACGGGCCGACCTCGACCAGCGCCTCGACAACCTGGCCGTCCGCGTCCGCCAGGAAGTGCGTGACGACGACTACGGCCACGATGGCGGCTACCGCCGCTACTAGGCGTCTGCCTGGGCCCGCCGTCAGCCCTGATGACGGCTCCTGATGACGACACCTGGCCCCGGGGTTCGCCCCGGGGTCATTTTTTGTCTGCCGCGATCTGGTTGGGGCAGGGGTGGTGCGGCGGGTCCTCGACCCCCAGGATCGCCCCCATAACCTTCTTGAGCACCGGCGACAGCCGGGCCGGATCGATGTCGCTGTTGATCGAGCGCGACGCCATGCCGTCGAACAGCATGCTGATCAGCTCGGCGCGCAGCTCCGTCTCTTCCTCGCTCCAGCCCTTGCGGCGGATGCGCTGGCGAAACTGTTCGGTCAGCTGGTGCTCTTCCTCGTCGCGCCGGTGCAGGATGGCGGCGACCCTGGGATTGCGGGCCGCCTCGGCCAGCACCTCCAGCATCAGGGCGGCGCGGTCCTTGTCCCAGAACTTGTCGATGGCCCCGGCGCAGTTCTCGACCATGTAGTGGGCCATGTCGTCCTGGGTCTCGTAGAACTCGATGAATTTCTCGCGCTTGTCCGCCATGTCCTGCTCGACGATGGCCTCGATGATCGCTTCCTTGTTTTCGAAGTAGCGATAGATCTGGCCGACGCTCAGGTTCGCCGTCTTGGCAATCTCCGCCATGCTCGCCCCGTGAAAGCCCGACCGCCGGAAACAGGCCGCCGCGGCGTCCTGGATCTGCTGGCGGCGCGCCTCCATGGAGGGGCGGGAAGGGGCTTGGGCGTCGATCATGGTTTCCTTGCTTTAGTCCTATGCACCGGTTTGCCCGCCGCGACAAAAAGACGTCTGCCGTGGACGGCGGCGGTTGACTTGGCGGCATCCCCTATCTAGGTATGCCTGAACTGAGAATGAACGTTCATTCTCACACTTCTGTGTGTTCAGCAAGGCCTCCTCCACATGCGTCTGTTCTCCTCGCGAGACGCCCGTCCGCGCGTCTCCTCCATCCAAGCGGGCGCGCTGGCGCTCGGGCTTGCGGCCCTGGCCCTCGCGGGTTGCGGCGACGGCAAGGCCAATGCCCAGAACGGTTTTGGCGGCCCGGCCCAGGTGGGCGTGCAGGTCGCCCGGGCCGAGCCGGTCACCCTGACCACCGAGCTTCAGGGCCGCACCTCGGCGGTGCTGGTCTCCGAGGTGCGGCCGCAGGTGGGCGGCATCATCAAGAGCCGCCACTTCGTCGAGGGCGGCCTGGTCCGCGCTGGGCAGCTGCTCTACCAGATCGATCCCGCCACCTATCAGGCCGCCTTCGACAGCGCCCGGGCCGGCATGGCCCAGGCCGAGGCGGCTCGCGATTCGGCCAAGCTGAAGGCCGACCGCTACGGCGCCCTGGCCGCCACCGGCGCGGTCAGCAAGCAGGACAACGACGACGCCCAGTCGGCCTATCGCCAGGCGCAGGCCAACGTCGCCTTCCAGAAGGCCGCCGTCGACACCGCCCGCATCAACCTCAACTTCACCCGTGTCACCGCCCCGATTAGCGGCCGCATCGGCAAGTCGACGGTCACCCCCGGCGCCCTGGTCACCGCCAGCCAGGTCGAGCCTCTGGCCACGGTCCAGAAGCTGGACGCGGTCTATGTCGACCTCAACCAGTCTTCCACCGACCTGCTGAAACTGCGCGCCCGCTTCTCCAGCGGCCAGCTGGACAAGGCCGGAACCGCCGCTGTGAAGCTGATCCTCGAGGACGGCAGCGAGTACCCGATCGAGGGCCGCCTGGCCTTCTCGGACGTCACCGTCGATCCGGGCACCGGCTCCATCGGGCTGCGCGCCGTCTTCGCCAATCCGGCTGGAACGCTGCTGCCCGGCATGTACGTCCGCGCCCGCCTGACCACCGGGGTCGCCGCCGATGCCATCCTCCTGCCGCAGACCGCCGTCACCCGCGACGCCAAGGGCGCCGCCAGCGTGCTGGTCGTCACCCCCGACAACAAGGCCCAGACCCGCGTGGTCACCGCCGACCAGACCAAGGGCGACAAGTGGGTGATCACCGCCGGCCTCAAGCCCGGCGACAAGGTGATCGTGGAGGGACTGCAGTCGGTGCGCCCGGGCGGCGAGGTGGTGGCCCAGGCCGCCGGCTCCAGGGCCGCGCCCGCCCAGAACGCTGCTGGCAAGCGCTAGGAGCGACCTGAAATGTTGTCGCGCTTTTTCATCGAACGCCCGATCTTTGCCTGGGTGTTGGCCATCATCGTGATGCTGGCCGGCGCCCTGTCGATCATAAACCTGCCGGTCGCGCAGTATCCGTCCATCGCCCTGCCGCAGGTCTCGATCAGCGCCGTGTATCCCGGCGCCTCGGCCAAGACGGTCGAGGACAGCGTCACCCAGATCGTCGAACAGCGGATGAAGGGCCTCGATGGCCTGCTCTACATGAGTTCGACCAGCGACGGCTCCGGCGCCGCCAGCACCACCCTGACCTTCAAGGCGGGCACCAATCCGGACATCGCCCAGGTCCAGGTGCAGAACAAGCTGTCCGCCGCCACAGCCCTGCTGCCGACCGAGGTCCAGCAGCAGGGCCTGACGGTCTCCAAGTCGGCCCGCAACTTCATGATGGTCGTCGGCCTCTATTCTCCCGACGAGACCAAGAGCAGCACCGACCTTGGCGACTACGCCGCCGCCAACCTGGTGGACGCCATCAGCCGCGTCGACGGGGTCGGCGAGGTGCAGCTGTTCGGTTCGCAGTACGCCATGCGCATCTGGCTCGATCCGGTGAAGATGGCCGCCGTCGGCATCACCCCGGCCGATGTCGCCGCCGCCGTCCGGGCCCAGAACGCCCAGGTCTCGGCCGGCCAGATCGGTGGCCCTCCGACTGCCGAGGGCGCCTCGCTCAACGCCACCATCACCGCCCAGTCGCGGCTGAGCACCCCCGACGAGTTCCGCCAGATCATCGTCAAGTCGTCGGCCGATGGCTCCGCCGTCCGGCTGCAGGATGTCGCCCGCATCGAACTGGGCGCCGACAGCTACGCCTCGGCCGCCCGCTTCAACGGCAAGCCGGCCGCCGGCTTCGCCATCCGCCTGGCCACCGGCGCCAACGCCCTGGACACCGCCGAGCGGGTGAACAAGGAGCTTGAGCTGCAGGCCAGGTCCTTCCCCGAGGGCATCAGCTACGCCATCGGCTACGACACCTCGCCCTTCGTCGAGAAGTCGATCGAGGAGGTCATCAAGACCCTGGCCGAGGCCATGGTCCTGGTCTTCATCGTCATGTTCGTCTTCCTGCAGAACTGGCGCGCCACCCTCATTCCCGCCATCGCCGTGCCGATCGTGCTGCTCGGCACCATGGCCGTGCTGTTCACCCTCGGATACTCGATCAACACCCTGACGATGTTCGCCCTGGTTCTGGCCATCGGCCTGCTGGTCGACGACGCGATCGTCGTGGTCGAGAACGTCGAGCGATTGATGAGCGAGGAGGGGCTCAGTCCAAAGGAGGCCACGAAAAAGTCGATGGGCGAGATCACCGGCGCCCTGATCGGCATCGCCGCGGTGTTGTCCGCCGTCTTCGTGCCCATGGCCTTCTTCGGCGGATCGCAGGGCGTCATCTACCGCCAGTTCTCGGTCACCCTGGTGACCGCCATGGCCCTGTCGGTGTTCGTCGCCCTGGTGCTGACGCCCGCCCTCTGCGCCACCCTGCTCAAGCCCGTGAAGCCCGGCCATGCCGCCTATACGGACAAGGGCCCGTTCGGCTGGTTCAACCGCAACTTCAACCGGGGGCGAGACTGGTACGCCGGCTTCGTCGGCACGATGTTCGGCAAAGGCCTGCGCTACGTCGCCATCTTCGTCGGCATCCTGGTGGTGATGGGCGTCCTGTTCGTCCGCCTGCCGTCCAGCTTCCTGCCGCCCGAGGACCAGGGGATCATGATGGTCCAGGTCCAGCGGCCGGCCGGCTCCACCCAGGAACAGACCCTCGCCACCCTGCGCAAGGTCGAGAACCACTTCCTGGTCGACGAGAAGGACGCGGTGCAGTCGATCTTCACGGTCGCCGGCTTCAGCTTCTCCGGCGCCGGCCAGAACGCCGGCATCGGCTTCATCCGCCTCAAGCCGTTCGAGGATCGCGGCTCGTCCAAGCTGCGCGCCCCGGCGCTCGAGGAACGGGCGATGGCCGCCTTCGGCCAGATCCGCGAGGCGATGATCTTCGCCCTGGTGCCGCCGTCGGTGCCGGAACTGGGCACCTCGTCCGGCTTCGACCTGCAGCTGAAGGACGTCGGCGGGGTCGGCCACGAAGGCCTGCTGGCTGCCCGTGGCCAGCTGCTCGGCATGGCCGGCCAGGACCCCGCCCTGACCGGCGTGCGCCCCAACGGCCAGGACGACACCTCGCAGCTGAAGCTGACCGTCGACCAGGCCAAGGCCCAGGCGCTGGGTCTCTCCATCGCCGACATCAACACCACCATCTCCAGCGTGCTGGGCGGGTCCTACATCAACGACTTCGTCGATCGCGGCCGGGTCAAGCGGGTCTACATGCAGTCGGACGCCCAGTACCGTGCCCGGCCCGAGGACCTCAGCCAGATCCAGCTGCGCAACAGCGCCGGCCAGATGGTGCCCCTGACCGCCGTGGCCCAGACCAGCTGGACCTTCGGCCCCTCGCGGCTTGAGCGCTACAACGGCGTGTCCTCGATGAACATCCAGGGCGCCGCCGCCCCCGGCAAGAGCTCGGGCGACGCCATCAAGGCGATGGAGGCCATCCTGGCCAAGATGCCCCCCGGCATCGGCTACGAATGGTCGGGCCTGTCGCTGCAGGAGCAGGAGTCGGGCGGCCAGGCGCCGGTGCTGTACGGCATCTCGATCCTGGTGGTCTTCCTGTTGCTGGCCGCGCTCTACGAGAGCTGGACCATCCCGGTCGCCGTCATCCTGGCCATCCCGCTGGGCGTGCTCGGCGCCGTGCTGGCGACCACGGCCCGGGGCCTCAGCAACGACATCTACTTCCAGGTGGGCCTGCTGACGACCATGGGCCTGGCGGCCAAGAACGCCATCCTAATCGTCGAGTTCGCCCGGGAGGCGCAAGCCAAGGGGGCGTCCCTGATCGACGCCACGCTGGAGGCGGTGCGTATCCGCCTGCGGCCGATCCTGATGACCAGCTTCGCCTTCATGTTCGGCGTGCTGCCGCTGGCCATTTCCAACGGCGCGGGCTCCGGGGCCCAGAACGCGGTCGGCACCGGCGTCATCGGCGGTCTGATCGGCGCGGTCGTCCTTGGCCTGCTCTTCGTGCCGCTGTTCTATGTGCTGGTGCAGGGCTTCTTCACCCGCAAACCCAAGCCGGTCGCGCCCCAGTCGGACGCGAGCGAGCCGGGAGTTCCCGCATGACCCGCCCCCTGATCGCCGCCATCCTGCTGGCCTCCACGGCCCTCTCGGCCTGCACCCTGGCGCCGGCCTATGAGAAGCCGGTGTTGCCCATCGCCCAGGCTTGGCCCGATGGCGCCGCCGTCGGCCAGACCGCAAGCGCCGCCGACCTTGACTGGAAGGCGGTCTACCAGGACCCCCGCCTGCAGGGCGTCATCGATCTGGCCCTCGACCAGAACCGCGACCTGCGGGTCGCGGTGCTGAACATCGAGCGGGCCCGGGCCCAATACCGGGTCCAGCGCTCGGCCCTGCTGCCGACCATCGACGCCGGGGCCTCCGGATCGCGCGGCCGCACGCCCGGCGACCTTTCCGGCGCGGGATCGGCGGTCGACAGCGAGAGCTACAGCGCCAGCCTGGGAATCACCGCCTACGAACTGGACCTGTTTGGCCGGGTGCGCAGCCTCAACGAAGCCGCCTTGCAGAGCTACCTGGCCACGGCCGAGAACCGCCGCGCGGTGCAGATCAGCCTGATCGCCGAAACCGCCACCGCCTGGGCGACCCTGGCCGCCGACCAGGACCTGCTGACCGTCTCGCAGAACACCCTGAAATCCAGCGAGGAGTCGCTGGCCCTGACCCGCCGTCGCCAGGAAGGCGGGGCCGCCAACCTGCTGGAGGTGCGTCAGGCTGAGACCCTGGCCGAACAGGCGCGGGGCGACCTCGCCGCCGCCCAGGCCCAGGTCGCCCGGGATCGCAACGCGCTGACCCTGCTGGCCGGGGCGGAGGTGCCGGCCGAACTGTTGCCGCAGGGCGATCTGCAGCATCTGGCCATCCGCCACGACCTGCCGGCCGGGGTGCCGTCCGACGTCCTTGCCCGTCGTCCCGACGTCCTGGCCGCCGAGCACAATCTGCAGGGCATGAACGCCAACATCGGAGCGGCCAGGGCGGCCTTCTTCCCGCGCATCACCCTCACCGCCAGCGCCGGCGCGGCCAGCACCGAGCTGTCCGGCCTGTTCAGCGGCGGATCGGGGGCCTGGAGCTTCGCGCCGGCCATCAGCCTGCCGATCTTCGACGGCGGCGCCAACGCCGCAAATCTTAAGGTTGCAAAAGCCGACCGGGACATCGCGCTCGCCCAGTACGACCGGACCGTGCAGGTCGCCTTTCGCGAGGTTGCCGATTCCCTGGCGGTCCAGACGACGCTCGATAGGCGAATTGACGCGGCCACTCGCCTGTTAGTCGCCGCGCAGGATGCGGAGCGGCTTTCAAGAATCCGCTATGAGCAGGGAATAGACAGTTATCTGGTCTTGCTAGATGCCCAGAGAACCAGATACAGCGCAGAGAAGGCTCTGGTTGCGCTATGGCTTGTGAGGGCGCAAACTTCAGCCACGTTGTACAAGGCGTTGGGGGGCGGAGCGATCGCCTGATCTGACAGTCCAATCGAATCCTGCCTGGGTCCCCCCCAATCCGATCCCGGCAGGCGTCAACGGCGCATCCCCCCGCGCCTTGACAAAGAAGGGGCGCACCACCCCCCCGGTGCGCCCCTTCGCCTTGTCTGGGGTTCGGCAAAGGCCCCGGTTGGTTAGCAGAACCTAACCGTGGGTTGTCGAACGTCGGTTGGCGAATGGCCGGGTCATTTGCCGATATGGGCGATGCTGGCGATCTCGACCAGGAAGTCGGGCCGCACCAGGCCGCAGACGATGCAGAAGCGGGCCGGCTTGTCGCCCGGGAAAAACTCCGCATAGACCTTGTTCATCGCCGCGTAGTCGGCCCAGTCCTTCAGGAAGATGTGGTTCATGGTCACGTCGTCCATCGTGCCGCCGGCGGTCTCGATGACCGACTTGATGGTTTCCAGCACCTGCCGCGTCTGCCCCTCGACGTCGCCGACGTGGGCGACGTTGTTGTCCTTGTCGAAGGCCAGCGTGCCGGAGACGTAGACCACGCCGTCGGCCAACGTGCCGGGCGAGAAGGGGGCGATGGGGGTGACGGTCCCGGGCGGGGTGATGACGGTCTTGGGCATATTGCGCTCCTTTGATTATGCAAACGATCTGCTCATGCCCGGCAATGCCGAGACCCATTTCCTAGAGCGCGGTTGGTCCAGCCTTGACGCTGGCGTCGGCTGCCGGACCTGTCCAGCTCGTGACCCGCGAGGTCCTTGCCCTACGAAATGGGTCCCGGCATTCGCCGGGATGAGCGGAGAAGATTAAGCGGGCGGAACCTGCCGGATCGCCCCGCAGAAGTCCGCCGTGTTTGACACCCAGCCGAAGAACTTTTCGACGTTGTAGACCGTCGCCTCCTGCAGGTAGGCCGGTCCCGCCTGGTGGACGGCGTCCTCCAGCATGACGCTGAAATACTCCAGGTGAAACGCGTCCCGCAGGGTCGATTCCACACAGACATTGCTGGCGATGCCGACAAACACGAGGTTGCGGATCCCCCGCGCCCTGAGCACCGAGTCCAGGGAGGTGTTGAAGAAGGCGCTGTAGCGCGGCTTCTGGATGACGATGTCGCCGGCCTGCGGCTTCAGCGCCTCGACCAGCTCATAGTCCCAGCCCCCCTTGGCCAGCAGCTTGCCCTCCAGTTCCGGCTTCTCGCGCATGGTCTTCAGGGCGTTCGACTTCCACCAGTTGGGCGATCCCTCGCCGCCGGCCTCGACGTAGTCCGGGTCCCAGCCGTTCTGGAAATAGACCACCTGCACGCCGGCCGACCTGGCTGCCTCCGTCGCCTGGGCGATCTGGCCGATCACGGGGGCCGCGCCCCCGATGTCGAAGCCGGCCTTGTCGAGATACCCCTCCGGCGAGGCGTAGGCGTTCTGCATGTCGACGACGATCAGCGCCGTGTCCTCGGGGCTCAGCGGCACCGCCTCCGGCCGGGCCGGCAGCATCACCGCCCCCGGCCGCGCCTGCGCCATCGATTGCGGACGATCACGCAGGGAGGACATCGCTCACCACATCGCGCCGGGTCTTCATCAGGGGCTGGATGCGCTGGCCGAACTGGTCCAGGCCCACCAGGAAGTCGTCGAAGGTCAGCAGCACGCCCGAGGCGCCCTCGACCTCGGCGATCTCGTCCATCAGCCTGGCCACCGTCTCATACGAGCCGACCAGGGTGCCGATGTTGAGGTTCATCGCCGACGGTGGGCGGCTCATATAGATGGCCGAGACGTCCAGGGCCCCGCGTGGATCGGCCTCGCCCTGGTGGTTCATCCAGGCGATGGCGTCCAGATCCGCGCCCTTCTTGTAGTGCTCCCACTTGGCCATCGCCGCCTCGTCCGTCTCATCGGCGATGATCATGAACAGCAGCAGGGCGCCGGTGTTCGACCCGGCCTTCTTGGCCGCCGCCACGTTGCGGGCCACAGCCTCGGCGCACTTCTTCGGCTCGTTCAGCCCCATGCCGAAGCAGAAGTTGTAATCGGCGTGCTTGGCGGCGAAGTCGACGCCGGTCTGGCTCTGGCCGGCGCAGACGATCTTGATGTCGACCTGCGGCTTGGGCAGCAGCTTGCAGTCCTTCATGGTCAGGAAGTCACCCTTGAAGTTCGACTCCCCGTCGCGCCAAAGCTCCTTCATCACCGTCACGTACTCGGCGCAGAAGTCGTAGCGGTTCAGGAAGTGACGCTCGCCGGGCCAGATATCCATATGGTCGTATTCCGCCTTCTGCCAGCCGGAGACGATGTTGATGCCGAAGCGGCCGCCCGAGATCGAGTCGATGGTCACCGCCATCCGCGCCGCGATCGGGGCCGGGATGGCCAGCACCGGGACGGAGGCATAGAGCTTGATCTTGCTGGTCACGGCCGCGAGGCCCGCCATCAGGGTGAAGCTCTCCAGCGCATAGTCCCAGAACTCGGTCTCGCCGCCGAAGCCGTGCAGCTTGATCATGCTGAGGGCGAAATCGAGCCCGTACTTCTCGGCCTTGAGCGTGACCTGCTTGTTCAGCTCGAACGTCGGCATGTACTGCGGCGAGGTCGCCGACGTGATCCAGCCGTTGTTGGCGATCGGGATGAAGACGCCGATGTCCATGAAAGTGTCTGCCCTCGGAATGGTGGGCAGGCATGAGGGACCGGTGCGCGGGCGTTGGCAAGAGGGGAGGGCCATCCCCGATCCTTCTCCCGCTCGCCGGGAGAAGGTGGCCCGCGAAGCGGGTCGGATGAGAGCAGCACCGGCCCACAGTGATTGTCTGATGATCATGCGCGCCAATCCTCAGAGGCTGGCGCAGCCCTCATCCGACCCCTACGGGGCCACCTTCTCTCGACCCGCGGGATAAGGGCAGCAGCTTACCGCTTGCGCACAAATACCGTACCCGCCGAGTAGCCCGCGCCGAAGCTGCAGATCAGTCCCGTATCGCCCGCCGCGAACCCGTCATGGTGCAGGTGGAAAGCGATGATCGAGCCGGCCGAGCTGGTGTTGGCGTAGTCGTCCAGGATGATGACGTTCTCGCCGGGCTGGGGATCGCGGCCCAGCACGCGCTTGCCGATCATCTCGTTCATGTTGATGTTGGCCTGGTGCAGCCACATCCGCTTCAGGCCATGCGGATCGACGCCGATCTCGCCGGCGTGCTCGACGATCATCTCGCTGACCATCGGCACCACCTCGCGGAACACCTTGCGGCCTTCCTGCACGAACAGTTTGTCCTTCGCCCCGATGCCGTCCGGCGCCGCGCGGTTGAGGAAGCCGAAGTTGTTGCGGATGTTGTTGGAGAAGACCGTCTTCAGCTTCGTGCCGAGGATTTCCCAGCCCTGGCCGGCCGGCGTGTCCTCGGCCCGCTCGACGATCACCGCGGTGGCCACGTCGCCGAAGATGAAATGGCTGTCGCGGTCCCGGAAGTTCAGGTGGCCCGAGCAGATCTCGGGATTGACCATCAGCACCGCCCGCGCCGACCCGGACGCGATGAAGTCGGCCGCCGTCTTGATGCCGAAGGTGGCGCTCGAGCAGGCCACGTTCATGTCGAAGGCGAAGCCTTCGATTCCGAGGGCCTGCTGCACCTCGATGGCCATGGCCGGATAGGCCCGTTGCATGTTGGAGGCCGCGCACAGCACCGCATCGATCCGGCTGGCGTCCTTGCCCCAGGCGGCGATGGCGTCCTTCGCCGCCTTGACCGCCATCTCGGCGAGCACCGACAGCTCTTCGTTCGAGCGCTCGGGAATGCGCGGGGTCATCACCTCGGGATCGAGGATGCCGGCCTTGTCCATAACGAACCGGGCCTTGATGCCCGAGGCCTTCTCGATGAACTCCGGGGAGGAGGGGCTGAGCGCCTCCGCCTCGCCCGCCGCGATGGCCTCGGCGTTGCGTTCATTGTGCAATTCGACGAAGCGGTTGAAGGCGACGACCAGCTCTTCGTTGGAAATGCTTTGCTCGGGCGTGAACAGCCCGGTGGCGGCGATGACGGCCTGATGCACGGTGATCCAGTTCCCGACGGGGGACCCTCCGGCCCACCCTGTTGTTCTTGCTGCGCTAGATAGCACGGCGCGGTTCGGCGTCACCCCCAAGCCGTCCGCAGGCTCACAGAACGCGGTGTGTGCTTTGGTCGCAACGCAACAGTTTCGCCGCAATCAAAACCCGGAACCGCCGTTGCGTCGCCGGGTTTCGATCCTACCTAACCGTGGGCAGGTGGGGATCTGAACTACGACATCAAGTCTAGGAGTATAAAACAATGAAATCTCTCATTATTGCAGCCGCTTCGGTTGCCACGATCGCCTTCGCCGCCCCGGCCATGGCCCAGGACATGAGCCCGTCCTTCTACGGCACCATCGGCGGCGCCAACGTCAACGTCGAGGACGCCAATCTGGGCGCCATCCAGGGCCGCGTCGGCGCCCGTTTCGGCCAGTACTTCGGTGTTGAAGGCGAACTGTCCGGTGGCGTCACCGACGACTCGACCTCCATCGGCGGCGGCAACGTCGACGTCGACCTGAACTATGACGTCGGCGCCTATGCGGTCGGCTACCTGCCGATCTCGCCCAAGGCCGACATCTTCGCTCGCGTCGGCTACAGCAAGTCCGAGTTCGACGTCTCCGGCCCGGGTTTCTCGGGCAGCGGTGAAGTCGACGGCCTCGCCTACGGCGTCGGCGGTCAGTACTTCTTCACCGACAAGGACGGCATCCGGGTCGACTACACCAAGCACGACTCCGACGACGGCGACGCCGACGTCGTGGGCCTGAGCTACGTCCGCAAGTTCTAGGCGGAGCAGCCTTCTCCCGCCGGCGGGAGAAGGTGAACCCCAGAGGGGTTGGATGAGGGCAGCACCGGCCAACGCCGGGCTGCCCTTTTTCATTTGACGCCACCGTCAGTCCGGTGAGACTCCCCGCCCGGGGAACGGAGCGTCTTTGAAGTGAACGGCATGCTCATTCAGCTGATCGGCTCGGCCGTGGCGGTCGCCGCCATGGTCGGCCTGGCGGCCTGGGCCAGGATCCCGCGCGCCGCGCCGCCGCTCGACCCGCAGACGGCCCGCCAGCTGCTCGACCTCGACTATCCGGGCTACCCGGTCGACGCCGTCTGGATCTCCGCCGACGGCCAAGGCGCCATCGCCCGCAGCGGCGACCACGCCCTTGTCGTCGCCCAGCTCGGCGACAGCTGGGTGACCCGCGACATGCCATGGCAGGCCGCGCTGGGCTCGCCGATCAAGGGCGGCCGCATCCGCCTGCGCACCGCCGATCCCTCGGCCCCCAGACTGTCGCTGGCCGTCAGCGGCGTCACACCCTGGCCGCCGGAAACGCACGAAGGCCTGGTCGCAACGCGAGACGCCGCATGACACTCGACCCCATCAAGCCGGCCTTCGATCCGGTCACCCTCGCCATCCCGCTGTTCGTCCTGACCATCGTCGCCGAGATCCTCCTGGCCCGGTGGGGCAAGATCAAAGCCGCCTACGAGGCCCGCGACACCGCCACCTCGCTCATGATGGGCCTGGGCAGCACCATCGCCGGGGCCCTGCTGGGCGGCGCCATCGCCGTGGTCGGCGTCTGGATCTGGAGCAACCACCGGATCTTCGACATCCCGATGACCGCCTGGTGGGCCTGGGTCGCGATCTTCCTGATCGAGGACATGACCTACTACTGGTTCCACCGCCTCAGCCACGAGCGTCGCTTCTGGTGGGCCAGCCACGTCAACCACCACTCCAGCCAGCACTACAACCTGGCCACCGCCCTGCGTCAGACCTGGACCGGCGGTGTCGCCGGCACATGGCTGCTGTGGCTGCCGATGGCCCTGATCGGCTTTCCCCCGGCGATGATCGCCATCCAGAAGGGCATCAGCCTCGTCTACCAGTACTGGATCCACACCGAGGCGATCAGAAAGCTGCCCCGCTGGTTCGAGGCGGTGTTCAACACCCCCAGTCACCACCGCGTCCACCATGCCCGCAACGCCCGCTACCTCGACGCCAACTACGCCGGCATCCTGATCATCTGGGACCGGATGTTCGGCACCTTCATCGCCGAGACCGACGCCGAGCCGCCGCGCTATGGCCTGGTCAAGAACCTCGGCGACTTCAACATCCTGCGGGTGGCGTTCCACGAATGGATCGGCATCGGCAAGGACCTGGCCGGGTCGCGCTCCCTGCGCGAGGTCCTGGGCTACCTGTTCGGCCCGCCCGGCTGGAGCCCCGACGGCTCCCGCGAGACCTCGGCGACCCTGAAGGCCCGATGGCAAGAGCGGGAAGCCGCGAAAGCCGAGCCAGCGCCGGCGCCGCCGCTGGCGGCGGAATAACCGGATTCTCCCACGCGCAGCGGGGG